>JBAVQT010000580.1:0-15092 GCA_049694295.1 Candidatus Acidiferrales bacterium | reverse complement strand
TTCCTAAACAGCGTCTCGACGCACACGGCGGACATCGACTACGAAACGATCATCATGTACAACGGCGGATACGACGACATGATCGTGGCGAAGACGCAGATTCGCTCGCGGCTGGAGCACCAAAATTCGGTGCGCGAAAAGAAAATCGAGCAGTTGAATGATTTCATCGCGCGGTTTTCGGCGGGCACGCGCTCGGCGCAGGCGACTTCGCGAAAAAAGGAAGTCGAGCGGCTGCAGACGACCGAGCTGGCGAAGTCGAATATTCAGCGGCCTTACATTCGCTTCAGCATGCACCGCGCTTCGGGCAAGCATCCGCTGGAGATTAAAAGCGTCCAGAAATCGTACGGCGAAGTGAAGGTGTTCAAACCATTTTCGGCGAGCGTGGTGCGCGGGGAGAAAATCGCGCTGGTGGGCCGCAACGGATCGGGCAAGACCACGCTGCTGAAATCGCTGGTGCGCAACGCGACCGGGTTTATCGATGACGCCGACCGCGAATTTCCGATCGATCGCGGCATGGTGGAATGGGGACACGAAGTGATGGTGGGCTATTTCGCGCAGGATCACTCCGATTCGATCCCCAAGGGGACGACGGCGATGGAGTGGCTGCAGCAATTTGACCCGCGAGCGACGCAGCCGGAACTGCGCGGCGTGCTGGGGCAGATGCTTTTCAGCGGCGACGACGCGCTGAAGTCGACGACCGCGCTTTCAGGAGGCGAGTCGGCGCGCCTGATATTCTGCCGGCTGATGCTGCAGAAGCCTAATTTTCTGGTGTTGGATGAGCCGACCAACCATCTTGATTTGGAATCGATCAACGCGCTGAACATCGCGTTGCAGAAATATGACGGCACGGTGCTGCTGGTGACGCACGACCACGACGTGCTGGACGAAGTGGCCACGAGAATCTGGCATTTCGGCGCGGGGCACGTGGAAGATTTCAAGGGCACCTACGAGGAATTCTCGGCCGCCGAGCAGGCCAAGGCGGCGGCAGCCGCGGCGCCACCTGCGCGGGGCCGGCAGATGGCCCGCGGATAGCGAGAATTAACCTCGCGGTCGCCTTCCGGGAACTTGGACCTTCAACACAGTTATCCTTCACGCCTACTCACTATGAACAGTCCGCAATCGAGCGATTGATGCTCAACGTGAGGCCGGCGCGCGCTCTGCGGGCTAGCCGGGATTTATCCGATGTCTAACTTCCGCGGCGATTTCGTAAGAGCGCAGGCGAGCGGACTGATCGTAGAAGAGGCCCGCGATCATCAGTTCATCCGGTTTCGTGGCGGCTATGAATTCCTGCAATCTTCGTTCGACCGTCGCGGCCGAGCCCACGGCCGAGCAGGCCAGCGACTGGCCGGCCATGGCTTTCTCCAGAGGCGACCAGAATTTTTCGATGTCATCAATCGGCGGAGGAATCTGGCCGGGCGTGCCGCGACGAAGGAGCGCGAAAGACTGCTGGTGTGAAGTGAAAATGCGCTCGGCTTCCGCGTCGGTGTCCGCGGCGATTACATTGATGCCGAGCATAGCGTAGGGACGGTCAAGCTGCGGCGAGGGCTGGAACGCGCTGCGGTAGAGATGCACCGCCTGCATCATCTCGGCGGGCGCGAAATGCGAGGCGAAGGCGAATGGGAGCCCCAGCATGGCCGCGAGCTGCGCGCTGAAATGGCTGGAACCCAGGAGCCAGATGGGAACCTGGAGGCCTGCGCCGGGGACGGCGCGAATTTTTTGGCCGGGCACGGCGGGCTCGAAGTAGGACCGCAATTCCTGGACGTCACTTGGAAAATTATCGGAGGTAGTTTTCAAATCGCGGCGCAGAGCGCGGGTGGCGGGCATGTCAGTGCCAGGCGCGCGGCCCAAACCGAGATCGATGCGATCTGGATAGAGCGAGGCCAGCGTGCCGAACTGCTCGGCGATCACCAGCGGCGCATGATTGGGCAACATCACGCCGCCCGCGCCGACGCGAATCGTTTTGGTGCCGCCGGCCACATGGCCGATGACTACAGCCGTGGCGGCGCTGGCGATGCCCGGCATATTGTGATGTTCGGCGAGCCAGAAGCGGCGATAGCCCCAGCGCTCAGCGTGTTGCGCGAGTTCGAGCGAATTGCGAAAGGCGTCGGCTGGGGTTGCGCCCGCTGCGATTGGCGCCAGATCGAGAATTGAAAACGGGATCATGCAAGGCTCCTAAGCGAGCGACACCAAATTGAAACCGTGAGAAATGACGTAAGCCCCTGCCGATTGGATGAAAGCGCGAGCCTGACGGGTTCAGCAGCTTTGCGGCGGCCCGCCGATTCCCTTTAGGCGCTGCGGTTCGGCGAAACCAAACACATTCGCCGCGCGCATGTTGACGCGCTTTGCAATGATGTGATAGCTTGAAATTGATGAATCGCATGACCAACGCTGCGTGTTGTTGCTGTCCAACAGCATGGCGCGGGTGTGCGATTCCGATGAACTAAAAGCTTATCCAAATCGGTTTTAGGCAACCCGCTCACCAGAGCAGTCTCTGGCCAGCGGGTTTTTTGTTTTTAGGGCGCAATTCGAGAGGAAATCTTGGACAGCGAAGCGGGCAGTCAGGCAAAAAAAGAGACCAAGGCGCAACGCTCCGAGCGGCTGAAGCGCGAGAAGAACCCGTGGGAAGCGCTCGAAGACATCAAGGCATTCGCACGCACGGGCCGCGACTCCGTGACGCCCGAGTGGCTGAACACGTATTTCCGCTGGTGGGGAATTTATACCCAGGGCGACGGCGCGGGAGCGTTGGGCGGCGCGGGCGGCGAAGGGAATTCCACGAAGTATTTCATGCTGCGCATCCCACTGCCGAACGGGCTGCTGAAATCGAGACAGCTTCGCGCGATCGCCAATCTGTCCGCGCGATTCGGCCGCGGACTGGCGGACATCACGGTGCGGCAGAGCATTCAACTGCACTGGGTGGAAATCGAAGCGGTACCGGAAATTCTGGAGACGCTGGCCGCGGAAGGAATCAGTCCGAAGGGCGCTTGCGGCGATGTGGTGCGCAACATCACGGGCTGCCCGCTGGCCGGAGTGGCGGCGGACGAATTGATAGACGCTTCGCCGCTGGCGCGCGAGATCGGCGAGCTGGTGCGCGCGCAGCAGGATTTCTACAATCTCCCGCGAAAATTCAAGATTTCGGTGACCGGCTGCCCGGTGTGGTGCTCGTACCCTGAAATCAACGACGTGGGGCTGACCGCGACGCCGCGCTGGCGCGGAGGACGCCGCGAAATCGGATTCTCGCTGCGCGTGGGCGGCGGACTTTCAGCCGATCCGCATCTTTCGGTGCGTCTGGACGCTTTCGTCACCTATGAACAGGCGCCTGCGGTGGTGAAGGCGGTGGTGGAGATTTTTCGCGATTCGGACGCGCTGCGCGACAACCGCAAGCGCGGGCGGATGAAACATCTTTTCACGCAATACGGCTGGACGCGCGAGTCATTTCTCGACGAACTGAACCGCCGGCTGGGCTTCACGCTGGATCCCGCGGCCGATGAAAACGCTCCCGTGGACGTGTTTCGCGATCACGTGGGCGTACACGCGCAGAAACAGCCGGGCCACTATCACGTGGGCGCGACGGTGCTGGGCGGAAGAGTGACGGCGAAGCAGATGCGCGAGGCGGCCGATCTGGCCGAGCGCTTCGGATCGGGTGAACTGCGGACCACGGCGATGCAGAATCTCCTGATCGTCAACGTGCCGCGCGCGAATGTGGACCTGCTGATCGGAGGACTGAACGCCGCGGGGCTGCGCGTGCAAGCTTCGCCATTTTGGCGCGGAGCTATCGCGTGCACGGGAAGCGAATTCTGCAAACTGGCCATCACGGAGACGAAAGGATTCACACGCTGGGTGGTGGAGGAACTCGAGGAGCGCGTGCCGGAATTCGATCAACAGCTCAAACTGCACGTGACGGGCTGCCCAAATTCCTGCGGGCAGCACTGGATTTCGGACATCGGGCTGGAAGGCAAGAAAATCAAGCACAACGGCGCAATGAACGACGCCTACTATTTTTGCGTGGGCGGCGCGGTGGGCGCGTTCCAGCAGGTTGCGCGTCCGATCGGGTACCGCTGCATCGCGCCGGACGTGCCGGCGGCGATTGAGCGAGCGCTGCGCGCGTACATGGGGGGACGCTACGACGAGGAAAGTCTGCGCGGATATTTTTCGCGATTTTCCGACGAGGAATTGCGCGCGCAATTTTCCGGCGAAGCGGTTTCGGAAGCGGTGGTGCGCGAGGCCGCGGCAGGTGTGGCGCCGCAGGAGGCGGGCGACTGATATGCCGGCGCTGCTGCCCATTTTCGCGAAGCTCGCGGGACGTCCATGCGTGGTGGTGGGCGCGGGATCGGTGGCCGAAGCGAAGATCGTTGCGCTGCTGGGCTCCGGCGGCGAGGTCACGGTAGTTGCGCCGCGCGCCGTGGCGGCGGTGGAGCAGCTTGTCGCGGCAGGACGGATTCGCCGGGTTCACAGGGAATTTCGCGCGGATGATCTTTCCGGCGCGTTGCTGGCGATCGCCGCGACTTCCGATCCGCGCGTCAACCACGAGGTGTTCGCGGAGTCGCAGCGGTTGGGCATACTGTGCAACTCGGTGGACGATCCTCCGAACTGCGATTTTTATTTTGGCTCAGTCGTGCAGCGCGGCGATCTGCAGGCGGCCGTCTCGACGGCGGGCGAAAGCCCGTCGCTGGCGCAGCGCCTACGCCGCGAGATCGAAGAATCGCTCGACGAAAATATCGGCAAGTGGGTAGCGGAAATTGGCGCGCAGCGACGCGAAATCCTGGCGACGGAACCGCCATCGGAAGAGCGCAAGCAGCGGCTGATCCGGCTGGCATATTCCGAGTCGCCCGCCTCGAGAGCGCCGGGGCGGAAAAATGCGCCGGCATCGGACGCGACGAGCGACACTGCCAGTGCGGCCGCCAGCAAAGTTTATTTCGTCGGAGCGGGACCGGGCGATCCCCAACTGCTCACGATCCGCGCACACGCGCTACTCTCACGCGCTGTGCTGGTGCTGCACGACGCCCTGGTGCCGGAGGCGATCGTCGCGCTGGCGCCGCCGGAAGCGATCGTGCTCAACGTCGGCAAGCGCTGCGGCGCGAAGCACATCACTCAGGACGAAATCAACGCGCTGATGATCGCCGCGGCCAGGCGCGGGGTCGCCGTGATTCGCCTGAAGAGCGGCGATCCCGGCATCTTCGGGCGCCTGGCCGAGGAACTTGATGCGCTCGCCGCGGCGGGCGTGGCGTCTGAAATCGTTCCGGGAGTTTCGGCGAGTTCGGCGGCGGCAGCATCGCTGGGGGTATCGCTCACCGACCGCCGCAAAGGCTCGCGGCTGCTTCTCGTGAGCGGCCACGCGTCACGTGAGAATGCGGCGCGCGAAAAATCGGACTGGTCGGCGGTGGCGAGCGGCGACACAACACTTGCCGTGTACATGCCCGGTCACGAATTCGCGCGGATGCGCGACGAATTGCTGGCTGCGGGGCTCGGCGCGTCCACGCCGGCGGCGCTCCTTTCCTGCGCCTTCACGAGCGCGCAGCGCGAAGCGTGGACTACGCTCGGCGAACTGGCTGCATTGCCGGCGCTTCCCGCGCCAACGATTCTTCTGATCGGCCAGGCGATTAGCAGGACGACAATGAGCACTGCGGCGGCCGCGGCCGGCTCCGCGAATTCAGAATCGCGCGAGAACGTGCTCGAGGCGGCCGGCTGGGAATCGTTTTTCGAATTGCTCGTGCGAATGCCAAATCCAGCCGCACCGCCGCCAGCTACGGTTGGACGAGCGCGCCAGCAATAGCGGGTCCGGCTGCGGGCATCGGTGCGATCAATTCCCGCGCGGTCGTGTTAAATTCGTGCTCGCCGCCATGCTCGACCGCACACGCGCCGCTATCTCCTGGATTGACGTTATCTGGCTGGCATTTCTCGCCGGACTGGCGCTGCTTCCTCCCATCAACGAAATACACAAGCAACTGACGCTGGCGGGATTTGGCGTTTTCCAACTGCTGGAAGGGCGATTGGTGGCGTGGCGTCCGGACCGGGGGCGCGTCTACAGCGTGCTGATCAAGATCGGGCTCGCCACGCTATTGCTCGATCACACCGGCACGATGGGAATCAATTCGACCTACTACCCGATTTATTACCTTCCGATCGTCACCGCCGCGATTTACTTCGGTCCACTCGCGACGCTGCTGTGGACCGGACTGGCGTCGCTGGCCTATCTTTCCTATCTGATCCCGGCATTGCGGGAATTTGAATTGACGCGCGCGGGCGCCGGCGAGCTGGCAATTCGCGTGCTTTTCTTTTTTCTGGCCGCGATTCTGGTGAATCGCTTCGTGGTCGAAAATCGGCGGCAGGTGCGGCGCTATCAGGCGCTTTCGGAAACTCTGGAGGAAACCAATCGCCAGCTTCGCCGCGCCGAGGCCGACGCCCGGCGCTCCGAACGACTCGCGGCGCTGGGACAACTTTCCGCGGGCTTGGCGCACGAAATTCGCAATCCGCTGGGCGTAATCAAAGGCTCGGCCGAAATGCTGGCGACGAAATTGGCGGACTCGCAACCGCTGGCCGCCGAGCTGGCCGGATACATTTCGACCGAAGTGAATCGGCTGAACTCGCTGGTGGCGCGGTTTTTGGATTTTGCGCGGCCGTCGCGCCTCGATCTGCACGCGGAAAAACTTTCCGAGCTGGTGGACCGCGCACTGGATGCGGCTGGGCGCCTGTTCCCAAACGCTCCGGTGACCATCGAGAAAAATTATTCGGCGGCGGAGCCTGCGGTGCCGGTGGATGCGCAGTTGGCCGAACAGGTGTTCGCCAATTTGATCGTCAACGCCTACCAGGCGATGGAGCAGGCCACCGGAGGAGGCGCACGCGGCACGCTGCGGCTTTCGATCGCGCCGCAAACGTCGAACGGTGCGGCGGGCGTTGGCGTCACCGTGGAAGACACTGGCCCGGGCGTGCCGGCGGAGCTGCACGAGCAGATCTTCAATCCGTTTTTTACGTCAAAGAAGGATGGCGTTGGATTGGGACTGGCGATCGTGGCGAAGATTGTGGACGATCATCGTGGCACGATCACGCTCGATCGAGGTGGGACGCCCGGCGCGCGCTTTCAGGTGTTCTTCCCGGGCGAAGATGCGAATCCATAGCCAGACGAGCGGCGAAACAATTGGCCGAACAAATGTCCGAACCAATAGAATGTGAAGCCAGCCATGACTTCGAGTGACACGGGCCAGAGGCGGCCAGACGCGATATTGATCGTCGAAGACGAAGCCAAACTTCGGCGCCTGCTCGAGCTGCATTTGGCCGACGAAGGGTTCGTCACGCGGTCCGCGCCCGACGCGGAATCCGGGCTGCAGCTGCTAGCCAAAGAGAATTTCGATCTGGTGCTCACCGATTTCAAGCTGCCCGGCATTACGGGGCTGGAATTCCTGCAGGGCGTGAAGCGCACCAACGCCGCGATCCCCGTGATTCTAATGACGGCATATGGAACGGTGGAATCGGCGGTGGAAGCGATGAAGGCGGGCGCGTCCGATTACATTCTGAAGCCATTTTCGCTCGCCGAAGTCTCGCTGCTGATCCGCAAGGAATTGGCTGCGCGCGAGCTGGTGGAGGAAAATCGCACGCTACGCGAAGCTCTGGGCGTGAAATACAGGTACGACAATATCGTGGCGGGCGGAGAGAAAATGCAGGCCGTGCTGGCGATGGTGGAACGCGCCGCTCCGACAAATTCAACCGTGCTGCTCGGAGGCGAAAGCGGCGTGGGCAAGGATCTGATCGCGCGCGCGATTCACGAACATTCGCTGCGCGCGAAAGGACCCTTCATCAAGATCAACAGCACGGCCATTCCCGAGAATCTGCTGGAAAGCGAACTATTCGGCTACGAAAAAGGCGCATTCACGGGAGCCATGTCGAGCAAGCCCGGAAAATTCGAGCTGGCGGATAGGGGCACGCTTTTTCTGGATGAGATTGGGGACGTGCCTCCGGCGACGCAAGTGAAGTTGCTACGGGTGATACAGGAAAAGGAGTTTGAACGGCTGGGGGGAACCAAGACGCTGAAGGTGGATGTGCGGCTGGTGGCGGCTACCAATCGCGATCTTCGCGCGGCGCTCGAAGACGGCACGTTTCGCGAGGATTTGTACTATCGCTTGAATGTGGTGGCGATTGATATTCCTCCACTGCGCGATCATAAAGAAGATATTCCCGCGCTGACGAAAACATTCATCGAGCGCTACGCGCGGGAGGCTCAGAAACCGGTTACCGCGATTACGCCCGCCGCGATGAAACTGCTGATGGATTTTCACTGGCCCGGAAACGTGCGCGAATTGCAGAATGCGATCGAGCGCGGCGTCACGCTATCTTCCGGCGCCACGCTCGACGTTGCCGATATTCATCTCGACCCGCCTGCACGATCCGCTGCCAGCGCGGCGGCTGGTTCCCTGCCCCCAGGAATGACGCTCGACGAATGGGAAGACGAGGCGATTCGCGAGGCGCTGCGGCGTGCGGGCGGAAACAAGAGTCAGGCCGCTCGAGCATTGGGGCTATCTCGCAACGCTCTGCGGTATCGCCTGTCTAAAATTGGGGTCGCCGATCCGCCGGAAAAGGATTCGTAAGGCAGCGCAGGGGTGGTGGTTGAAAACCACCGGCGGCGCGCGAAATGCACCGGAAGCCGCCGGTTGAGACCAACGCAATCCGGGCCAACGGCGCTCGATATATTGCTTGCTGTCAGTCACTTACCGTAGGGCATCCCAAAAAATCCGGTTTGGCATTGGCGCTGCACTATCTCCCTGCGGGTTTATAGTTTTGCCGGCCAGCATGGCGGCTGAGTTCGTGGGGAGGCGGGCCTTGAAGAAATTCATCATCAGCATGGCGGCGATTCTCTTCCTGATGGGCGCCGGACAGGCGCTGGCGCAAAGCGCTCAGGACCAATCCGCCGCGCCGGACCAGCCGACCGTGGAAGAGCAGCAGCAACAGCAGGCCTCCGGACCGGAAGACCCGGGCGGTGTCGATCCAGCACAGGATCAGGGCCCAGACCGGGCGCCGAACCAGGCGCAAGATCAATCAAATGGCGGGCAGGCCGATCAGGGGCAAGCCGATCAGGCGCAGCCGGGCGTGGCGCGGGTCAGCATGATTCATGGCGACGTCTCGACGCAGCGCGGCGACAACGGCGATTGGGTCGCCGTCACGCTCAATACTCCCATTTCGAATGGCGACCGCGTTTCCACCGGCAATGGCTCGCGCGCGGAACTGCAGCTAGACGCCACAAATATTCTGCGCCTGTCCGACAATGCCTCGGCCAAGGTCGCCTCGCTTTATCGCAATCAGATTCAGCTGCAGGTTGGGCAAGGCCTGGTCACCTACAACGTGCTGAACGGCAGCGAAGCTTCCTCGGAAATTGACACGCCGAACGTGGCGATGCATCCGGCTGGCGCGGGCGAATATCGCGTTCAGGTGAACAGCGGCTCGGAAACCGTGATCACGATTCGGCGCGGGGCGGCGGATGTAACCACGCCGCAGGGCAGTACGCGAGTGATCGAAGGACAGTCGATTACAGTGCAGGGCACCGACAATCCGCAGTATCAGGTGCACAACGCGCCGGCTCGCGACGAGTGGGACAACTGGAACAGCGATCGCAACAAAATCATTTCGAATTCGCCGAGCTGGAAGCATACCGACCGCTACTACACAGGTTCGGAAGACCTCGACGCTTACGGGACTTGGTCTGAAGTTCCCGATTACGGGCAGGTGTGGGTGCCGCAGCAGACTGCCGGATGGGCTCCCTATCGCACGGGACGCTGGGTCTATCAACCTTACTACGGTTGGACGTGGGTTTCTTACGAGCCCTGGGGCTGGGCGCCATATCACTATGGGCGCTGGTTCGTTTACGGCGGCAATTGGGCATGGTGGCCGGGGCCGGTGGCGGCATATCCGGCTTACTATCCAGTGTGGGCCCCCGCTTACGTTTCCTTCTGGGGTTGGGGAGGCGGCGGAATTGGAATCGGGATTGGCTTCGGCTGGGGATGGGGAAACGTGGGATGGCTGCCGATCGGCCCGTGCGATTGGTATCACCCCTGGTACGGACGCTGGGGCCGCGGCTATCGCGCCTATGGCTACAACAACATTCATAGTGCAGGTTTCGATCGCAACGGATTCGGTCCGCTGACGCGGGGCGGTGCGCACCCGTACTCGAACGTCGGCAGACTCTCCACGGATGCGCGGTTGCGTTCTGGTTTCAGTTCGATGAACGGGCGCGACTTTGGACGCGGCGCGGTTCCGGGCCATCAGACCGGCGTGAACGAAGCGACGCTTCGGCAAGCCAGCATGGTGAGCGGCAGGGTAGGGATTCAGCCGACGCGCGCGAGCTACAGCGCCACGAATCGCGCGCCGAGCGCTTCGACGATGCGTAGCGCGCCTTCGCATTTCTACTCAGCGCCGCGCAACAATTTGGCCCGCGCCAACAACGTCGCACGCAGCAACAACTCTGCGGGAGGCAGTCGCGGCGGCAGCTCCAACTCGTTCACTCGCGCGAACTCAAACAACGCCACGAACGATCGAGCCAGCGGCCGGATGAACGATCGCGGAGCGATCAACACCGCAAACCGTGGAAGCAGCTTCGGCGGCACGCGCGCGGCAAACACGCCGAATCCAACAAACCAGACGCGCGCGACTGGCTCCTTCTCGACGCCGAATAATGCCACGCGGGGCAGCTTTGCGCCGCCGGCGGGTGCGCGCGCGAATCAGCAAGGCTCGCTCTCGCAGAATCGCAGCGGTTGGCACACGTTTACGCCGCCGGCGCATACCGCGCCGTCACAGACTTACGATCGCGGCGCGTATTCGCCGAATGGCGGCGCGGCACGGTCATATTCGCGGCCGTCATACGCTTCGCGCGGAAGTTCCGCGACCGGCAACAACAACTACCGGCCGCCTCTCGATCTGCGTCAGCCGGTAGTCACGCCGCGCGGCGGATCGCAATATGGATCGCGGCCGGCCTATGGATCAAACACGCCGCGCGGAAATCCCGCTGGGAACTACCGGGCCCCGGCTGCGCCGAGTTACCACGCTCCCACGCCGAGCAATCGCGGTGGTGGCGGCACATCGCACGGCGGAGGCGGTGGATCGCACGGCGGGGGCGGATCACATGGCGGCGGGGGCGGACGCCATCGCTAGGGCGTACCGATCCGCGCGATGGGTCGCGCGCTGAGGCATTCCATGCGCCGCGCCACGGGCGTGCTGGCCAGGAACCACGGCCGCAAAGGGCACGCCACTGCGCCGGGCCCCATTGATATCATTCGAGCAACGATTCTCTCCAGCAGGTGTTTCACAATTAGAACAGGCACGCGCGAGAATCAGCACGCCATCGTCACTGCAAGTTCCAACGGAGGTTCGCTCAGATGAAGAAGCACTCGCCGTTCGCGCACGTGGTATTCGCCGCCGTCGCGATTCTGCTGGGCCTCTCGACGGCTAGCGCCGCACGCGCGCAAGACGATCCTCCGGGGCGCGTCGCGCGGATCAGCTTCATGTCCGGCTCGGTCTCCTACCAAATTTCCGGCGACCAGGATTGGGTCCAGGCCGACCCGAACCATCCGTTGACCACTGGCGACAATCTGTGGGCCGACAAAGATTCGCGCGCCGAAGTCCACGTGGGCGCCACGGCGATTCGCCTCTCGAATGAGACCGGCATCTCGCTCCTCAATCTCGACGATCGCACAGTGCAGGTGCAGCTCGCGCAGGGCACGATTGAAGTGCATCTGCGGCACCTCTCGCCCGGCGACGCTTATGAAATCGACACGCCGAATCTGGCTTTCAGTCTTCAGCAGCCCGGCGAATATCGCATTCAGACCGATCCCGACGGCAACTCGACCATCATCGTGGTCCGCGAGGGACAGGGCCTGGTCACGGGCGGCGGCGAAACCTACACGCTGGACGCTGGAAATTCCTACACCATCAGCGGAACGGACCAGCTCACTTACGATACAGGCGCCGCGCCCGGCTTCGACGATTTCGAGAATTGGTGCCAGAACCGCGACCAGGTGGAAAACAACGCCGTCTCCGCGCAGTACGTCTCGCGCGATGTGGACGGCTACTACGATCTGGATGCGAATGGCGATTGGAGCAACGACAACGATTATGGCGCGGTATGGTATCCGCACGTCGCCGCAGGCTGGGTTCCCTACCATTACGGCCACTGGATCTGGGTGGGCCCATGGGGCTGGACGTGGGTAGAAGACGAGAGCTGGGGCTTCGCTCCGTTTCATTACGGGCGTTGGGCTTACGTCGGCACGCGCTGGGGATGGGTGCCAGGGCCGGTGGTGGTGCGTCCAGTGTACGCGCCGGCGCTAGTGGGATTTGTCGGCGGCGGTGGATTCAGCATGTCGGTGACCGTGGGATTCGGCGGAGGATTCGCCGGAGTGGCATGGTTCCCGCTGGGCCCGCGCGACGTCTACGTGCCGGGCTATCATTGCAGCCCGCGCTACGTGCAGAACATTAACATCACCAATTCGCGGGTTATCAACGCGACCCGGGTCACCAACGTCTACAACACCACGGTGGTCAACAAGACGGTGGTGGTGAACAACTACACTTACGAGAAAAATGCTACGGCGGTCACCGCCGTTTCCCGCGACACGTTTATTAATGCGCGACCCGTGGGCCGCGAATCGGTCCGCGTGACGTCCGACCAGCTTTCTGGAGCGCATGTGGTGGAAAACACGCCGCTCGCACCGACGCAGCATAGCTACGTTTCGTCCGAGGTCAAGGCCGCGACTGCGCGTCCTAAGGTCGCGTTTGAACAGCGTGCCATGGTGGCGCGGCTCAGTCCGGCTGTGCCGGTCAGCCGCCAGCCGCAGGCGTTCACCAACGATAGCCGGCCGTTTAACCAGGAACCGGCTCCCGCCGTGCGCGCCGAAACGGAAACGCAGGCACACGTGAGCGCCAATGTGGCGCCTTCGAAAACTGTAAACGGGCAGAACGCGGCTGCTCCGCCGCCCGCGCGGGATAATTTCAACAACAATCGCAATCAGCCTGCGGGGACCAATCGAAATGCGCGGCCAGCCGTGACGTTTGCTCCGCCAGCTCGCGCCAAGGATGAAAACTATGACGTTCATCCTGCGCTCAATCGTCCCGAGCCCAAGCCCGCGCCCAAGGCGAGCTCGACGCCGAAGTCCGAGTCGCACAAGCCGCCAAAATAGGAACGCCGCGAGATTGGAACTGCGGCGCACCGGCTAGCGTGAGCGTGCGCGATCGACTAACGCCGAGAGGCCCAGCCCTCTCTGAGTTTCATTTTTCAGTATTCGTGGTTGGTTTTTTGAGTTCCGGCTGGCCGCATTGCTCCGAACAAAATCATTCGCCTGGCGGCTTCGGCTGATCCTGCGCGGCAGCGCCGCTGGGTGCGCCCGCGGGAGGCGTGGCCGCCGGCGGAACTGCCGGAGCCTGCAGCGCCAGATACGCCCGTCCAAACGCGGCGTGCTGCGTGCCCGCTGCAATGGCCACGGCTTGCACCGTGTAGCGCCCCTGCGGCAGCTTCGCGAGCGGCAAGCTGATTCGGAACGACGCTGACCGCGATTTGGCATCCACCTGCGCGGGAGCCAGCAGCGGCGTGGCGTTGACCTGCACGCCGTTGCGGAAAAACACCAGGCCGGCTCGCAGCGAGGCGGGATCGACGTCCGCGCCCTTCTCCGGCCAATAAGCCTGGAAGAAAACGTAAAGAGTCTGCTGCGGAGTGAAGAAGCGCGTCACGCTCGGCACGATTCTCTGGCCGTCCATTTCAAGCGGCGAGCTGGCCATCTTCGCGCGCACGCCCTGGCCCTTGGTTTCCACGTCGCCGGTTTTTTCCACCGCTGCCAATTGGCTGGAGAGCAGCACCGAGCTCAACGTCACGCGCCCCGGCTGCGGCGCGGGAATCACGATCTCCTGCTCGAATGTGCCGATCCTTCCCGATTCGTTTTCGCGCGCGACCAACTTCATGCGGTAGCGGCCTGGCGCGAGGACGACGCCGCCCTGATACAGCAGATTGCTCTGGCTCACTTGCTGGAATTTGGACTCGTCGAGATGCACAGTGATGGTGTCGCGCAATTGCGCCGCCAATTGCCCGCCGGGATCGTTGCGGACTTCAGCCGCGAAATCGAAAGCCGCTTCTTTCTTACCGTGCTTTTCCGCCCAATCCAGCGCGCTTGAGGAAATTTTCGCCGCGATCGGCACGTAGGTCTGCCGATCGCTGAGGCGAAACTCCAGCGTCTCCACGGCCATCGGCAGATCGACCAGCGGATCTTCCGAGCTCATGGCGTCGGCCAACTGCTGTTCGCGGTCTTCTTTCTCCAGGTGCTGGAAATCCCGGGGCGCGTAATACCCGTCACGGTAGCGCACGTGCGCGCCCGGCGCGTTCACCTTCACACGAATCGCGTGCCAGCGGCCGTCCAGCTTGACTCCCGAAGGCAGGCTGTAGCCGATCAGGTAGTAACCGCTGTTGTCCTGCTGAATTTTCGGGAACGCATCGCTCAAATCGCCCAGATCGAAAAAGGCGCGCCCGCCCGTGTCCGAAGAAAGCGTCGCCAGCGTATCGCGCGAATCTTCCCGCTGATCGGTCTGATGAAACACGGAGGCGCCCGTGAACATCGAGGTTCCCGTTGCGGCGTCCGAGGTGACGTCGCCGCCCGGCGGCGAGGTGAAAAGGCCGCGCGCGTCCACGGAATAGATCGAGACGTCGGCGCGGTTTGCAGCGTCGGTCGCGGCTCGCAGCGCGGTGCGGTTTTCCTCGCCGGTCTGCGTGATGCCGCCCGAGAATTGCACCACCGCCTTGCGGCCCGGAATTCCGGCGAGGACGTTTACGAGACCCTCGACGGCCGCGAGTTTCTGATCGGTGTTGAAGACGTTGAATTCGGTTTCATCGGCGGTGAACGCCGCGCCGGTATCCTGCTGCACGTCGTACTCGCCATTTTGCGCGGCGGCATAGAGCGGCGAGCCGAGGTCGGACGACGCGCCGGGCATCACCTGCGCCACGGCTTTCTGCAGGACTTTCTTGTCGTTGGTGAAATTCGCCAGCACTTTGAGGTCGGTGCTGAACATCACCACGGCCACGAGATCGGCGGGCGTCATCTGCTCGGTCACAAGTTTTACGGCTGCATCGTGCGCGC
>JBAVQT010000579.1:0-3622 GCA_049694295.1 Candidatus Acidiferrales bacterium | reverse complement strand
CATCCGGACGATGCCGTCCAGACTCTCGAGCGTGCTACCAAGGAAGCTCCCGCCAACGCCGTGGCTCACTATCAACTCGGCCTCGCGTACGCAGGCACCTTCCATTTCGCCGAAGCCGAATCGCAATGGCGCCAGTCATCGAAGATTCAACCGCGTCTCCCTGAACCCAAGCGCGCCCTGGCCAATCTCGCTATGCGCAAGGGTGACGCCGCTATGCTTGCCGAGGTCTCCGCCGATCTCATAAAAATCGAACCGAACTCCACAGAAGGCTACATCCTCCATGCCCTCGCTCTTTTCAACACCGGCAATGCTGCTGGCGCCGAAGCCGACCTGAATCGCGCCATCGCCATCGCTCCTCAGAATCCCGCCGGCTATGCGCGCATGGGCGACATGCGCATGGCTCAGAAAAAGTACGCCGAAGCCGAGAAACTGTACACCCAGGCGCTCACGCTCAATCCTTCCGCCAACGATGCGCTCAACGGCCTCGCCAATATTTACCTCATTCAGAAGCAGCCCGCCAAGGCTCTGCAAATCGTTGAGACACAGATCTCCCGCGTTCCCAACAACTCAAATTTCTATACGCTCCTCGGCCAAGTCGAGCTGCGCAGCCAGGATCCTACCAAAGCTGTCGCGGCCTTCGAAAAAGCCACCGAGCTCGACAAGAACAATGTCCCGGCATTTCTGTTGCTTGCCTCCGCCCAGGCATCGCTCGGTTCCGTGGATCAGGCCATCGCGGCCTACCAAACCGCGCTCCAAAATAATCCGCGCGATCTACGCCTTTACATCGCGCAGGGAACTCTGCTAGAGACCCGCGGCGATTGGGAAAAGGCCCGCGATCTCTACATAAAAGCCTTGCAAATCCAGCCTGATTATCCGCTCGCGGCCAATAATCTCGCTTACATCATGCTCGAGCACGGCGGCAATTCCGATGTCGCTCTCACCTACGCTCAGACCGCTCGCCGTGGCCTCCCCGATTCTCCCTACACGGCGGACACCCTGGCCTGGGCTTACTACAAAAAAGGAATTTACGCCTCGGCTGTCGATTTGTTGGAGG
The DNA here is from genome assembly GCA_049694295.1 of Candidatus Acidiferrales bacterium. Taxonomy (GTDB): domain Bacteria; phylum Acidobacteriota; class Terriglobia; order Acidiferrales; family UBA7541; genus Palsa-295. The sequence continues at coordinate 2,568 of JBAVQT010000579.1, read as the reverse complement.
AAGCCATCAAGGACAATCCCAACAGCGCCACTTATCAATATCACCTGGGCATGACTTACACGGGCATGCACGATTTCACCAACGCCAAGTTGCATTTGCAGGAAGCTCTCAAAATCAGCCCCAACTACGCCAAGGCCGACGAAATTCGCAAAATATTGGCCCAGGGTTCCAGTGGCAGCTAGCGACCGCGCGCTAAGGAGGATTTGAATGGCTGGTGCAAGCGGCTTGAGCAAGACCTGGACGTTTTTCAATGACGCCTGGCATGAGGGCAACGTGCCCATCATGGGTCCGCGCACCCACGCCGCGTGGCTCTGCTCGATGGTCTTCGATGGCGCCCGCGCTTTCGAAGGCGTCACGCCTGATCTTGAGCTCCATTGCGCGCGCGTCAACGACTCGGCAAAAAAACTCTACCTCAAGCCCGTCGTCCCCGTCGACACCTGGGTTCGCCTCGCCCGCGAAGGCATCGCGCGGTTCGATAAAGACGCGGCTCTTTACATCCGCCCTATGTACTGGGCGGAAAATGACGGCCCTTGGATTCAGGCCCACGATCCCGAATCCACTCGGTGGTGCCTTTCGATTTACGAAGCTCCCATGCGCAGATCGAATGGCTTCTCAATCACCCTCTCGCCCTTTCGCCGTCCCACGCAGGAAACCATGCCCGTGGACGCCAAAGCCGGTTGCCTCTATCCCAACAATGCCCGCGCCCTGTTCGATGCTCACGCCCGCGGTTTCGACAACGCTGTCGTCTGTGACATGCTCGGCAACGTCGCCGAGCTGGCCACGTCCAATCTTTTCATGGTTAAGGATGGCATCGTTTACACGCCCGTCACCAACGGCACCTTCCTCGCGGGAATCACGCGCCATCGAGTCATAGCGCTATTACGCGATTTCGGCGTCACCGTGGTTGAAAAAACCCTCGCCTACAAGGATTTCCAGGCCGCCGACGAGATTTTCTCTTCGGGAAATTATTCTAAGGTCGTGCCGGTCGCCAAGATTGAAGACCGCGTCATGTCGCCTGGCCCCCTATACACCAAGGCCCGGGAGCTATATTGGGAGTTCGCTCATTCGTAGCGGAAAGTCATGACTGAACCTAACTCCTCCGTCCGCAATGTCTCTGACACATCTCTCTGGGTGGCCTACTTCCGCGCCCGCGAAACCGTGCGACCCGACGCGCTTTTTCGCGATCCCTTTGCCGAACGTTTGGCGGGTGAGCGTGGCTTTCAAATCGCCAATACACTCCCCGACGGCAACAAGCACGAGTGGGCCTGGGTCGCGCGTACCTATCTCTTCGACGAATTCGTCTCCCGAGAAATTCAACGAGGCGCAAATCTGGTTCTTAACCTTGCCGCCGGGCTGGATGCCCGTCCCTACCGCATGGACCTTCCTGCGACTCTGCAATGGGTCGAAGTCGATTTTCCCGAAATCATCGCCCACAAGGAAAAAATACTCGCCGCCGAAACGCCAAAATGTCGGCTCGAGCGTGTCGCACTCGATCTCTCCTCCCTCGACGCGCGACGCGATCTCTTCGCGCAGCTCGACGGCCGCGCCGCTAATATTGTTGTCATGTCCGAAGGTTTGCTCATCTATTTCGCTCCCGAAGCCGTTGCGTCGCTCTCTGCCGATCTTGCCGCCGGCGCTCACTTTCAGAACTGGATTGTGGATCTTGCTTCGCCCGGCCAGCTAAAGCTGATGCAGCGCGCCTCCGGCAAGCAACTCAGCGAAGCCAATGCTGCCTTCAAGTTTGGGCCGCAGGAGGGCGCGAACTTTTTCGCTCCTTATGGGTGGCAGCCCGAAGACGTGCAAGGTCTGCTCAAGACCGCCGATAAATTGCATCGCGCACCGCCCGAACTTCTTTCCCTTTTGCCGGAGCCCAAGGGCGCGCCCGGAAACTATCCGTGGACAGGTGTCTGCCTGCTACGGCGAGGCACTGGCACTCCCTGAAATCTCGAAGTATCCGGTGCCAACGCGCCGGAGACGACGGGCGCCACGCCGATTCCTTTTTTCGTTTGCGGCCGATGAGGTCATGAGTGAGCAGCAAGCCAGTCTCTCCCACTATCGATTCGCTCACGCTGCTCTGGCAGCGCGTGCTGCGGAGGTCCGTTGTCGGCCTCGACGACAATTTTTTCGATCTCGGCGGCGATCGCTCTTCCGCCATTGAACTTGTCGCCGCGATCAAGCAATTGTCAGGCCGCGATGTCCCCCCCTTCATCCTTTATCACGCCCCTACTATCGCCGCCCTCGCTGACTATTTAGCTCAGTCCGTCCCACCGCGCTTCTCTCCGCTCGTGCCGCTGCGTTCGGGTTCGCGCCTTCCTCCTGTTTTCATGGCTCACGGCATCGGTAGCAGCGTTATCGATTTTCTTCCGCTCCTGAAACATCTCCAGACTGACCGGCCGATTTACGGAATGCAGGCATGCGGCAGCGACGGAGTGGACGCGCCGCTCGATTCCATCGAGGCCATGGCTCGATACAATCTTCAAGCCGTCACGCTGGTGCAGCCGAAGGGTCCTTATTTTCTGATCGGCTACTCTTTCGGCGGCCTCGTGGCTCTGGAAATGGCACAGCAAC
>JBAVQT010000578.1:0-6388 GCA_049694295.1 Candidatus Acidiferrales bacterium | reverse complement strand
CCAGAAAACGCAAGAGCGGCGATGTCCGCGTAAGAAATTGCTATTTTCTGATCGGAATCCCGCGGGATCAAGCGGACAGCTGAAGTTTGGAGCGTTGCGTCGGTGCGGCGATCGAAAAGATATCCTTCGACCGTGCTTCCGTCTCTTCGAGTGATGGTCACATCGCCGCGATAGTCGAAAGCTTTTTCTAGAGCGGCGCGCAGATCGTCGGCGGTCGCCAGATCAGGAGTCCAACCTTCGATTTTGTCGTGCGCGGTGCCGGGCGCCACTTCCAGAGTGTCAGCTGCCATCGCCGGGATCGCGCGAGCGGCATCCGTCGTGTTCTTTGCTTCGCTCATGCTCGCGTCTCCTCCATGCGCCCGGCTTCTGACTGAATTTGCACCAGAGGATTATAGGAATGCACCGGGCGGGACTCTTCATCGAGCAGCGCGAGCGCGCCGGGATCATCGTGGGTATTGAAAACCATTCCACGCACGGTATCCCACATGCCGCGCAGCGATCCGAATGTGTCATTCACGGCTGACGCCTCGTATCCGCTATGCACCATGCAGTTCGCGCATTTCGGATTGCCGGACTCGGTGCCGTAGCGCTGCCATTCGGTGGCCTGCATGAGCTCGGCGAAAGTGTCCGCATAACCGTCTTGCAGCAAATAGCATGGCTTCTGCCAGCCGAAAATATTGTAGGTAGGCATGCCCCAGGGCGTGCAGGTATAGGTCCGGCGACCCATGAGGAATTCCAGGAACAGTACAGACTGATTGAAGCGCCAAGTTTTTTTGCGATTCGAAAGAATGGCGCGGAAGAGCCTGCGCGTGCGCGCGCGCCCGAGAAAATGTTGCTGATCGGGAGCCTTGTCGTACGAATACCCCGGCGAGAGCATCATGCCCTCGACGCCCAGCGTCATCATCTCATCGAAGAAGCTGCGGACGCTGCGCGCGTCGGCGCCATCGAAAAGCGTGGTGTTGGTGGTGACACGAAAACCGCGGCGCAGCGCTTCCTTGATTCCTTCGACCGCTTCCGTGTAGCCGCCCTCGCGGCAGACGGAGAAATCGTGGTGCTCGCGCTCGCCGTCCACGTGAACGGAAAACGTCAGATACTTGCTGGGCTTGAAAAGATCGAGTTTTTCTTTCAGCAGCAGAGCGTTGGTGCAGAGATAGATGTACTTTTTGCGGGCTACGAGGCCCTCGACGATTTTGTCAATCTGAGGGTGCATCAGCGGCTCGCCGCCGGGAATCGAAACCATGGGTGCGCCGCATTCGTCCACCGCGCGGAAGCAGTCCTCCGGACTCAGGTCCTTCTTAAGAATGTGAGCCGGATATTGAATTTTGCCGCAGCCCGCGCAAGCCAGATTGCAACGGAAAAGGGGCTCGAGCATTAGCACCAGCGGGTAACGCTGGCGGCCAGCGAGCTTCTGCTTCAGAACGTAGGTGGCTACCGTCCACATCTGAGAGACTGGAACGCCCACTGGAAAGCCTCCTGAAAATCGGGTCGCGCGCCGAAAGCGATGCGCAACTCACGCTTGGCCTGCTGAAGACTGTTATACTATACTCAAACGCGAAAGTGAAGTCACATTCGCGTTCATGGATATACCGTCTCCGTACCCTGGCCGATGTGCAGGCTACAAAGTTTGGGGAGACCTGATGGCAGGCGTGGCAAGGAGATAGATGACCAAGAATTCGAAGAGCGGACGGGCGAGTCCGAAGGAGGCGGGGTCGGCGACTGGATCGGCGATCGGGACGGCGACCGGACCGAACGCCGAAAGCGAGGCTCGCGGAACGGCTGAGGCGGAGACTCGCCGCGAGGCTGCCAGCGGACGGCGGCGAAGTCCGGTGCAGGAGCGCAGCCACGGGACGGTGCAGCGGATATTCGAGGTGACTTCGCGGCTGCTTGCGGACGCTCCTATCGAAGAGATCACTACCAGCCTGATCGCGCGAGAGGCGGGAATTTCGGTGGGCGCGCTGTATCGGTTCTTTCCGGACAAGCAGGCGATTATTGACGCGATTGCCGTGCGTCACATGGAGGCGTTTCGCGCCGAGTTCGAGAGCGGGATCGGACGACTGGAAATGGCCGATGGGCCCGGCTTTCTGGGCGCGGTGATCGATGCATTCTTCGATTTTCTGGAGTCGAGACCGGATTTCCGGACGATCGCGCTGGGGCGACACATCAGCGGCTCGACGCGGCGGCGGGAGACGGATCCAAACGCGGTAGGCGCCGGAATGGTGAAGCGTTTCATGATCGAAACGCTGGGAATGCAGGATGCAACGGCGCTGGATTTGCGGCTGCGCGTGGCGATCGAGACGGGCGAGCGACTTTTTGCGTTCGCGTTCGAGCAGCCGGCGGGGGAAGAGCGCCTGCTGGTGATCGCCGAGATGAAGACGTTGCTGGCCGGCTATCTGTTTTCGGAGTGAAGCTATTCGCACGACGCGCAGTTCCCCGCTGCGCGGGATTTTTTTCGAGACTCCGTCGTTCCCTCATGGTGCGTTGATCTCCGCTTGGGCGCGGTCGCGATTTCGTTGCGCGGCGGTGTAGTTTGAATCCGCAGTGAGAGCTGCGTCGAATTCCTTGATGGCTTCGGCGGGATGATTTTGCCGCAGCAGTACTTCGCCGTAAGAATTGTGGGCGTGAGCGTCGTGCGGAAAGACGGCGAGGACCCGCCGGTAGTCGTCGGCTGCCTCGTCGAGTTGTCCGGCACGAGCGAGCGAATTGGCCAGATCAAATCGGGCGTCGGTGTAATCGGGATTCAATTGCAGCGCCGTGCGGAACTGCGCGACCGCTTCTTGCGAGCGGCCCACACTTTGCAGCGCCATTCCCAGCCAATAGTGCCCTTCCGATCCCTGCGGATTCATGCGAATAGCCTGACCCAGAATTTCAACGGCACCGGCCGGGTCGAGGCGCGAAATTCTCAACGCTCCCAGCATCACGCGGCCGGAATAATCGCCGGGATATTTTTCCAGGCGATGGCGCACCAGCGCTTCTTCGAGTTCGCGGCGGCGGTCGCCGGGGCCGCGCGGGAGGACTTGCAGCCAAAGATGGCCCATTTCGTCGGTGGATTGATTTCCGGCGCGGACGCGCTTGGGCGGGTGCGAGGGATTGCGGGGATTGGCATCGGAATTATCGTAGTGATAGCGCATGGAAACGACCGTGCCCTTGGGAAGAAAAACCGGGGCGCGAAAGTGGTAGACGCCCTGCCAATTCATATTCCAATCCGGAATGCGAATCAGCCAAACGCGCCGGCCACCGGGAAGCGTGGCGTAGGCTTCGAGCAGATGCCCCAGATAGTGCGCGTGAGGATAGATGGCCAGCACGTCCACATCGAGAGGCAAGCGAAAATCATCGGACACCAGGAAATCGGCATCGCCCGGCGGAATATCGAGCGCGCCATCGTGTTCGAGTTCGACGATCATCGGAAAGTGAGTGGGCGGCTTATCGGTGAAGTAAAGACCAATGGAAGGCTTTACTTCTTTCGGTTCGCCCATCGGCATCATGTGCGCGTTAAGCACCAGATCGTTGCCGGGATCAAGCCTCCACGAAAATCCGTCCGGCTCCTGCCAGGGAACGCTGCCGGGCTTCCAGAAAAGAAAATGGCTGTCGGGGTCTTGCAAATTGCGGTCGATCACCAGATCCATGCCGGGAAAGCCAGCGCCGGGAGTTTTTTCCTGAAGGCGGGCCCAGCGGTCGCGATCGATGACGATATTGGCGTGATGCACGGCGTGTGGCGCGCCGGGCCGAATTTCGATGGCGCGAACGTAACGCGTTTTATCGATGGGCGGCGAAAAAATAAAATTCCAGAAAACGTCGGGACCGTTGGCGGGGACTTTGAATGCTTGCGCGGCGGGCACGACGAGATCGGGCGTGCCTAGCTGCCACTCGGAATCGAAGTGCGGCGGCGCCGGAATGTCCTCCGCAGGGCCCTCAGGCGCGCCTGCATTCACCCATGCGGCAATCATCTGAATTTGGGCGCGAGTAAGTTGCGGGTCGCCGGCAAATTCGCCGTAGCCGGGCTCGGGCAGCCAGGGAGGCATGGCGCGGGAACGCGTGACGGCGGCGATGGCGCGGGCGTGCGGCTTTACGTCGTCGTAGGTGACGAGCGGAAACATTCCTGCGCCGCCCGCGCGGTGGCAGGAGACACAATGAGCGTAGAGGATCGGGGCGATATCATGAGCGAAATTTGGAAGCGCGGTGGCGGCGGAGTTTTTCCGGGCTTGCGCGCTTGACGATGAACTGGAGGATGTCGCGGGGCGAGCGGACTGTGAGAGCGCGACAGACGGCGAGATAGCGTATGCGCCCGCGGCTATAGCGAGCGCGGCGACGGACCATGCGGTCCACCGCGCGATGCGACGCTCAGCGGCCGGGCACATGCCTCAACGCATACGAGGAGATCAGAAGCAGAAGGCCCAGGGCGGCGAAAAACAGCATGAAGGGATCGCCGTGAAGGTAGATGTAGCCAGCGACGCCCGTGGCGAGATATAGCAAACCGATCAGAACGGCGACGAAGAGAAGACCGGTCTGGCCGGCGCGCAGGCGAAACCAGATCCATACGATGGTGATGCCGAAGAGGAGCATGCAGCCGCTGACAAAATACCAGACGACGTAAATCGTGGCGCCGACATGCGGATCGATGGGAAAGCGATCGAGCGCCTGATGCACTTGCTGGGTGGCGAGGCCGTGGGCGAAGGCGCCGAGACCGATCACGATGCCGACGATCAAGAAGATGAAGGAGAAGATTTTGTAGGTCATTGGATGGTCCTCGGGTGGCGTTGATTGCGCCGGGTGGAGGCTGGCGAAATTGCCGGCAGATTATGGGCGGAAAAATGGGGACGAGAGGAAGCGGGGAAAATCGCCAGCGAGACGGCGGCGCAGCGGATGCGAGCGGCGCCTCCAGCGCGAACGCCGAAGCAAGCTTCGGCTTGCGAAAGCGGCGGCAAGCCGCCGCACTCCAAAGAGGTCCGGGTGCCGCGGAGGGTGGAGGCACGCCGTGGCGAAAATGGTTTGCGGGAGGGGTTCATTTTTGTTTTTTCTCGAGCTCGGTCCAGCGGGCATAGAGATCGTCTATTTTTTTCTGTGCGGCTTCCATTTCGACCGACACGGCTCTGAGACGCACGCCGTCACTCATGATGGCGGGGTCCAGCATCGCGTCATGCGTGAGCTGGAGGGCCTTTTCGGCTTCGGCGATACGCCGTTCAATGGTTTCGAGTTCGCGGATTTCCTTGAACGATAGCTTCGCTTTGCCCGTTTCTTTGGTCAGTGACGGCTTGGGCGCACCGGCGGCTTTGGTGGGGTGCTGCGTCTCGATGGACGCGTTGGTCTTACCCGCGGCCTGCTGAGAGCGCTGCCAGGATTCGTATTGCTGGTAGTCGGCGAAGCGTTCGGCTGCTCCGAGGCCATCGAGGCCGAGAACCACGGTGGAGACGCGGTCGAGCATATAGCGATCATGAGTGACGAGCACCAGCGCGCCGCGATATTCGAGAAGGCTTTCCTCGAGAATTTCGAGCGTGGGAATGTCGAGGTCGTTGGTGGGCTCATCGAGGAGGAGCACGTCGGCAGGCTGAAGCATCAATTGAGCGATCAGGACGCGGGCGCGCTCGCCGCCGGAGAGACGACCGACGCGCTGATTGAGATTTTCGGCGGTGAAAAGGAATCGCGCGGCCCAGGCGGCGACGTGGATGACGCGATCTTGATAGATGACCGAGTCGCTTTCGGAGGCGAGAGCGCGGCGCAGAGTCATGTCGGGATCGAGCTCGCGCTTTTGATCGAAGTAGACGATGCGCAGCGCTTCAGCCTGGCGCATGGTGCCGCGCTCCGGAACGAGGTCACCCTTCAGCAAGCGGAGGAGCGTGGTCTTTCCGCTGCCGTTGGGACCGACCAGGCCGACGCGCATCCCCGCGGTAACGATGAAGTGGAGATCGTCGAAGAGCGTGCGACCGGCCATGGCGTAGCTGACGGCGTCGAGGGTGATCAATTGTTTGGTCTGGCGCTCGGATGCAGAGAAATCAATTTTCGCGCTGGCGATGCGGGCGCGGGAGTTGACGTCCGCTAGTTCGCCGATAAGTTCGTGGGCTTTATCTATGCGGGCTTTGGACTTGGTGGTGCGCGCCTTGGGGCCGCGGCGCAGCCAATCGATTTCGATGTGCACGCGATTTTCGAGGGCTTCCTGGCGGTTGCGCTGGGCGTGGAGATATTGCTCTTTCTGCTCGAGGAAGGCGCTGTAGTTTCCGCGGACGCGCAGCGTGCCATTTTCGTAGGCGGGATTCAGCTCGACCACTTCGTTGGCGACATTTTCCAGAAAATAGCGATCGTGGCTGACGACCACGCAGGCGAACGGCGCATTGCGCAAGACACCTTCGAGCCATTTTATGCCGGCGAGATCGAGATGGTTGGTGGGCTCGTCGAG
>JBAVQT010000577.1:0-3858 GCA_049694295.1 Candidatus Acidiferrales bacterium | reverse complement strand
TTGGTAAACTGCTCCATGTCACGGGAGGATGGAGACGCAAGGGTCCACGATCCCAGTACGGTGTCTGTAACGTCGCCAGGCGAAAAAGCAGATAGTTCGAACGAGCCCGTGCCTTGGACGTATGCGGTTAAGTAGCCGAAAAGACTCCGACCACTAACTCCCGTGGCAGAAAGAAACGCAGTCGAGTAGTAAGAATCTATGGCATTCCCGTCGTCCGAGTATTGCCCCGCGACGGGCGCGTATATCTGGCCGGTCTCATTGTTCGTGCCGAAAAAGATCTGTGCGGCGCCGTTGGAGCGCTCAATCAAGCCGCATGAGTTTGCCGCGATGGACCATGGCGCCCATTTTCGCGAACGTTCGGGTGAACTGAAAGCCGCAACGAGCGGGTCGCCAAAGCCTTCGGTGTAGTCCAGCATGAGAATTTGGCTTGGCTGGGTCGCGGTGCCTATCGGGACGCCGACAAAAATCTGCTTATGAAGGGTGTCGACCTGCACCCACAGCGTCTGTCCAAATTGCCAGTTAATTTGATCCCACACAGGTTGAATTTCCTGGGATAGCTTCACCGGCTCTCCGCCTTCGAACAGATAGAGGCCAGAACGTCCGGCGATCACTACCCACTCCTCGCCGATGCCTATGCCGTGTGGGGACGGCGTGCCCACCTGATTTGAAACTTCTTCCACGGACCACAAAGCAGGCTCGTTGACCCCGTCGCTTGCGGTGACGTACATACTTCGTTCTTTGACGAAATAGAGGTTGTTGCGCTGCGTGAAGGCCGCTCGAATTCCCTGTCCGTTGTTCTCCGCGATTTCCACGATTCCCGTCACACCGTCGTAGGCCTCGGGCTCCGCGGTTCCGGACGCCCGCACGAGCGATGCGTTCAGCGAGGCATTCGTCGGAAAAATCTCGATATTGTCTGCGATAAAAGCTTCTCCGCTTGGCGAGGGTGTTCCATCAGCATAGACGCGCAAGATCAGGTCTGAAGGCAAGGAGGCCTGCGGAGGAAATAGCTGGGCCGTGAATTCCTGATACTGTCCCGATGCCTGCAGCGCCGTGACGGCGAGACCCGTTCCAATTTGGCCGACGGTCGGACTGTATGCGACGACGCGGAACGTACCTTGCACGAGATTCACAGTTCGCGTAACGCGCGCCCGCACGGAATAATCGGTGTTGGCCGCGAGGCGTGAGTTTCCCGCGGGATCGACAATCGCCGATTGCCAGATCATGCCCCGCGCGGGAGTGGAGGCATCCGCGGTGATGTGGTAGGCGTCTGCAAAGACCACGTTGGCGCTCTCGCGGCTGCCGCCTGCGCCAAAGGTCGAATCGAGGGCCCAGCCTAGCGGCCTGCCGCTCCCGGAACCGTCCCATCCTCCGTCAAACGAGAGATTCTGCCAATTGTCTAATTTGGCTCGTTCGCCCCACCAGAAGAGGCGCTCGGCGTAACCGACGACGCCGACTTGATTCGGAAGTTCGATCTGGGAAAACAGGTAATCCATACTCACGCCGGAAAGCAAAATTGCGTCGGAGAAATCCACTTCAAGGGAGGTCGTGGAATTGTCGTTGACGACCATGGAAGCGGGGACGTGGTAAAAGCTCGCGCCTCCTTCAGCCGTGAATGCGAGCAGCCGCTGAACGACGTTTGAGGGTCCCGTGGGAATGTTGGTGACATTGGCCTTCTTGGAACCGCCGGCAAACCATGACGATGCCGGTGATGGCTGGGTCCAGTAACCCTGGCGTGTGACGAAGATCACCGCACATTGATGAAGCCCGGGCGAAATACTTCCGGGGTCGGTGGCGTCCGCGAGCGCTGGTCCCTCGCCAGGACCAACCTGGCTAACCCGATCGAAGTTTGTGTCGTCGTACTGCCGTGGGATGTCCCGCCCCTGAACGTTGTCGGACAGGGCCATATACTCGCGGCCGAAAAGAGTGGTCGAGGCCATCAGCAGACCTGGGAGATCGTAGGAAGCGATCGGCGAAAGCACGCCAGGCGACGTTTCCTTCGAAAGATTGCCGAGCGAATCAAAAACCAGTAGCCGTTGCACCAGGTTCGTGGTGGCGTAGGTCTTTAGACCGTTAATCTGTGGCACACCGGCGACCGGCGGAAATTGGGATTGAAGGCCGGGCCGCGTACGTACGCCGCCTGGGAAAAAGGCTACATCGGCGCAACTTGGCGACATGCCAATCGGAACGTCGGAAGGATCGAGCAGAGTGATCCATGTGCCAAATGTCGTGAGGGGCAGCGGTGAAAAGGTCTCGATGGACATTCTGGGGCGCCTCGAATCTTTGGATGGTAGTCGCTAGACAATTTGAAGGGACACTTACTGCAGCTTCTTGAATATGCCGTAGAACGTGATGGTATCCGCCGTGATTGCACCCGGATAGGATCCCGCCCCGAGTTCCGGGAAAGCGCCGGCGGCAGCGCCTTGTGCAAAGATCTTTACTTTGTTTGAATTAAGCGCCGTGCCGGGTGTGAACACATAGTCGTATCCTGCCAGTCCATCCACCCAGCCGGTACCCTGAATCGGGGCCTGTGAAGAAGCCAGAATCGGATACTGCGAAAGATCGAGCGTATCGCCGCCAGTCGTATAACTCGCTGAGGCTGCAATTGTGCCGCTGACATGAATACGTTTGCCGTCGTCCCAGGTATCTACTAACGTGAAGGTAAGTGCCATGGTTCCTCCTAAGAATTTGTTGGCCATGCAATGCGCGCATAGCGCTGTGACCACAGGGCCTTTGTCCGTGTTAACATTGACGGTTTGTGACGCAACCCGAGCGGCTGCTTGTGAATCCAACCGCTCGGATTCGATGAGCGGCTGGTTTCGCTTTCTTGAATGCTCAAGCTAACGGCAAAGCCGCCGCCGTCGCGAAAGAGTGTTTCACCTTCACTTCGAAATCGTTTGGGGGATAGAGCTTTGCATCGACTTCGGGTATTTTGCATTGCTGCACTGGCAATGGTGGTGCTGATGGCCGCACCGGGCCCCATCTCGATCCGGGCGCAGTCTGGTTCGGCTATCGCTCCAAACGGGACACGAGCGATCGAAGTGGGGGAGGGTTCCTCGGGCGTAGTGGTACCGAAATCGGGCAGCGCCAAGACGAGTGCGCCTGCCGCGATCGTGAATGTGCCAGCGCGAACCCTGGCGGTCAGTGCCTACGACCCGGATCAAGCGGCCCGCATCGAAGCCGATGGACTGCAAGACGCGGCGCTATACATCACGTCGACCGACGAACCCAATCGTCTCCTCCATCTCGCAGCAAAGAGCCTCGTCCCTGTCGCAGGGACTGGCACTCCCGGTTCTCTGGGCGATGGCGGAGCCGCGACGTCTGCCGAACTTTCGCTGAAGCTCGACTCGCTTACGGAGCGCAGCGGAGTTGCCGTGGCGGCGGACGGTTCTATTTTTATCGCCGACTCATTGAACAGTACGGTTCGCAGAGTGGCCGGCCCTGCTACGAGCGAGCCGGGTGTAATTCGAAGCGTCGCCGGGAAATGGGCCCCCGCTCAAAATGTCAGTCTTGCAGAACCGTTGGGATTAGCTGTGGATCGTGCGGGTAATCTTTATATCGCCGATCGAGCAGCAGGCTCCGTCCTCGAGCTTCACAGCGCCACGGCGGAAACGCCTGGCACGCTCGAAGTGTTGACGCACGTAGCTGCGCCCGCAAACATCGCAGTCACAGCCGATGGCTCAAAACTCTACGTCTCTTCGTCTCAGACTGGGGCCGTTTTTGTCTTTACCCCGGCGAACAGATCGATCGCGCCTGTCTTCCCGCCTGCGCCCTCCCCTGATTTTACGTCGAAATCGAGTGATCATTCGACCGTGGCAACCGCGCCGTGTGCCGCGATGTCCGTTACGCCGGATGCCAAGC
>JBAVQT010000576.1:0-4808 GCA_049694295.1 Candidatus Acidiferrales bacterium | reverse complement strand
GCGATATCAGCGTGCGCCGCGCGGCGGAAAAGCGCGTGGTACAGATGGAGGGCCGGTATCGCGGGCTGCTGGAGGCCGCGCCGGACGCGATGGTGGTGGTGAATCAGGGCGGAGAGATCGTGCTGCTCAACGTGCAGGCGGAAAAGCAGTTTGGATATCACCGCAATGAACTCGTGGGACAGAAGGTGAAGAACATCATTCCGGAGGGTTTCGCGGAACGGCTGATTGCCGACGCTCTGCGCTCTTCCGAAGACGCGCTGGCGCAGCAGATCGGAACGGGGATCGAGCTGACCGCACGACGGAAAGACGGCAGCGAATTTCCGATCGAGATCATGCTGAGTCCGCTGGAAAGCGCCGAAGGAATCCTGGTGACGGCGGCGATCCGCGATATCACCACGCGTAAAAAAGACGAGCTTCTTCTTTTGCACAAGGTGGATGAGCTGAATCGTTCGAACGAGGAATTGGGCCAGTTCGCTTACATCGCTTCTCATGACTTGCAGGAGCCCCTCCGGATGGTTGCCAGCTACACGCAATTGCTCTCCCGGCGATACAAAGGACAATTGGACTCCGATGCCGATGAGTTTATTGCTTTTGCCGTGGACGGAGCCAACCGCATGCAGCGCCTGATCCAGGACCTGCTGACCTATTCGCGCGTGGGCACAAAAGGGATCGACCTCCTGGATACTTCGAGCGAACAAGCGCTGCAGCAGGCGCTCCTGAATCTGCGCGGCGCCGTGGAGGAAAGCGGCGCGCTGGTGACATACGATCCGCTGCCCAACGTACTGGCGGATGACCTGCAATTGGTTCAGCTCTTTCAGAACCTGGTGGGCAACGCCATCAAGTATCAGAGCTCAGGGAGTCCCAAGGTGCACATTTCAGCTGCCAGGAACGGCGAGAAGAAGTGGACTTTCTCGGTGCAGGACAACGGACTCGGAATCGATCCGTTATATTTCGAGAGGATTTTCGGCATGTTTCAGCGACTGCACAAGCGGGAAGAGTTCGACGGCACCGGCATAGGATTGGCGATTTGCAAGAAGATCGTCGAGCGGCACGGCGGCAGCATCTCGGTGGAGTCAGAGCCCGGACAAGGATCCACCTTCCGGTTTGCTTTGCCGGACAGTGCGAGGAAATCATGAATGCCATCGGAGTATTAGGCAGGACCATAGAAGTTCTCCTGGTCGAAGACAGCCCGGGCGACGTGCGCCTGACGCAGGAGGCTTTCCGCGATGCCAACACGCTCATCCATTTGCACGTGGCTTCCGACGGCGTGGAAGCCATGGCCTTTCTCAGGCGAGAGGGCGCCCATGTCAACGCTCCCCGCCCGGAACTTATCCTGTTGGATCTGAACCTTCCTAAGATGGATGGCCGCGAGGTGCTCGCTCACATCAAGGAAGATCCCAGCCTGAAATTGATTCCCACGGTCATTCTGACCACCTCCGAAGCCGAGGTGGATATTGAGAGAAGTTATCAACTCCAGGCGAATTGCTACCTCACCAAGCCCGTGCAATTGGACGCTTTCGAAAATCTGGTGAAAAGCATTAACGATTTCTGGCTTACCAAAGTCAAATTGCCGCAGCACCGGCAAAGCGCATGAGAAAGAAATTCGTCAAGGGTTGTTCTCCGGCCGGCAAACATCACTCCGCGCGCCCGCCGATAGGCGATGGCCTTTCGGTTGGGTGGGAGCTCGCTGAGGATTGCGTGTTTCTTCTTACATTGACGGAAAGCTTGAGGAACTTATGAACGCGATTGGTGAAAATGGTCAGCCCATAGAAGTTCTGCTCATCGAAGACAGTCCCGGTGACGTGCGGCTGACGAAGGAGGTCTTCCGGGACGCCAATCTGGCGATTCGTTTGCACGTTGCATACGACGGCGTCGAGGCTATGGCTTTTCTGAAGCGCGAGGGCGCGCATGCGAACGCTCCCCGTCCGGACCTAATCTTACTGGACCTCAACCTGCCCAAAATGGATGGGCGCGAAGTTCTCGCTCACATCAAGGAGGACCCCAGCCTGCAGTCGATCCCTACCGTTATCCTCACCACTTCCGACGCGGAAGCGGACATTGCGAAAAGCTATCGACTCCGCGCCAACTGCTACCTAACTAAGCCCGTGCAATTGGATAAATTCGAAAGTCTGGTGGCGAGTATCAACGACTTCTGGTTGACGCGGGTCAAATTGCCGCAGCAAAGGCCGAATGAATGAATAAGAAGCCGATCAAGACTCTGCTGCTGGTCGAAGATAACCCGGGCGACGCCCGCCTGCTTCTCGAGATGCTCAACGAAGCGGGACCGCGCACCATCGCATTGATGCAGGTGGGATCGATGCGCGAAGCCGAGCAGCATCTTGCGGAACATACGGTTGACATCTTCCTACTCGATTTGGGGCTGCCCGACGCGCAAGGGCTGGGGGCCGTGCAGCGGGCTCACACGGCTGCGCCCCGCATTCCGCTGATCGTGCTGACCGGTCTGGATGACGAATCGCTGGCCGCACAAGCTCTGCAAGAGGGCGCGCAAGACTATCTCATCAAGGGTCAAATCGAGACGCGCAGTCTTTTTCGCGCCATGCGCTATGCCATCGAGCGCAAGTGCATGGAAGAGGCTTTGTTCGCCGAGAAGGAACGCGCTCAGGTCACGCTCAACTGCATTGGAGACGCCGTCATCTGTACGGACATCGCGGGAAATATCACTTTCCTGAATCTGGTGGCGGAAAACATGATCGGCTGGCCGCGACAAGAGGCATGTGGCCGCCCCCTGGCCGACGTCTTCCGAGTGCAGGACGCCTCCAGTCACCTAACCACTCCCGACCCGACGGAGATAGCCGTCGAGCAAAACCGGACTGTGCATCTTCCCTCAAACTGTATTTTGCTGCGGCGAGATGGATTTGAAAGTCCGATTGAAGACTCGGTCTCTCCCATCCACGATCGCCAGGGCCAGGCAATCGGAGCAGTCATCGTGTTTCGCGACGTGAGCGCCGCGCGCGCCATGGCGCTGCAAATGGCTCATTCGGCTCAGCACGATTTTCTGACCGGGTTGCCCAATCGAACGCTGGTGAACGACCGTGTCAGTCAGGCGATTACCTTCGCGCATCGTCGCGCAAAAAAAGTTGCGGTGCTTTTTCTCGATTTGGATGGTTTCAAGCACATCAACGATTCCCTGGGGCACGCGATCGGCGACAAACTTCTGCAGTCCATCGCCAAACGATTGGTCGATTGCGTGCGCGGCTCGGACACCGTCAGCCGCCAGGGAGGCGATGAATTCGTGATTCTGCTCTCCGAAGTGGAACAAGCCGAGGACGCCGCCATTACCGCGAGAAGAATGCTGCAGGCTGTGGCGGAAGCGCATTCCGTGGATCTGCACGATCTTCACGTCACGACCAGCATCGGCGTGAGCGTTTTTCCCGACGACGGCCAGGACGCGGAGACGCTGATCAAGAACGCGGACACGGCGATGTACCAGGCGAAGGAAAATGGCCGCCAGAGCTATCAGTTTTTTAAGCCGGCCATGAACGTCAGGGCCGTGGAGCGCCAGTCCATCGAAGAAAGCTTGCGGCGCGCGCTGCAACGCCAGGAATTTGTCGTCCACTACCAGCCGAAAATCGATTTGAAAACTGGCGAGATTACCGGCGCGGAAGCGTTGATTCGCTGGACGCATCCCACCAGAGGCTCAGTCCCTCCTTCACAATTCATTCCCGTCGCGGAAGACTGCGGGCTGATCGTGCCGATCGGCCGCTGGATTTTGCGCGAAGCCTGCGCGCAAGCGCAGGCCTGGGCGCGCGAAGGGCTGCAGCTGGCGACCATGGCGGTAAACATTTCCGCGATGGAATTTCGGAATGAGGAGTTTCTGGAGGATTTGTTCACAATCCTTGACGAGACCGGCTTGAGTCCCCGCTCTCTCGAGCTCGAGCTGACCGAAAGCGTCCTGATGAAGCGAGCTGACTCCACGGAAACCATCCTCAGAACGCTCAGGTCGCGTGGAGTGCAGCTGGCGGTTGATGACTTCGGCACTGGTTATTCCAGCTTGAGTTATTTGAGAAAATTTCCGATCGACGCCCTGAAAATTGACCAGTCATTTATCCGCCAAATTACCACCGCTCCAGACGACACCGCGATCGTGACAGCGGTAATAAGCATGGGCCGAAGCCTCAATCTGCGGGTCATCGCGGAAGGGGTCGAGACACTAGAGGAACTTGTATTTCTTCAGCGTCATCAGTGTCAGGAAGCGCAGGGATATTATTTCAGCCGCCCGGTGGCTGCCGCGCAGTTCGCGACACTGCTTAGGACAGGCATGCCTGAGTCAGCACATCGCTGAGAGCGAGGGCATCCTTCTTTCTTCCGGCCGGACCGCCTAGGAATTTCTCGTCCTGCACTCTCTTGCAATGCCGATGACCCTGCACCGCATTCACCTGTAGGTGGCTCGAATCTTTTTTGGCTCGACGCGCAGGCTGCGTGGCCAGCAATGCCCATTGAGGCGTACCGATTCCACGGCGTACTATGGACGTGTAGTCCGCTACTCGAGCCAGAACTTTGCAGCTAAGGCAGCCATGAGGAAATCCGCTTACTGCTTGTTCGAGACGCCGCTGGGCCTGTGCGGAATTGGGTGGAGCGAACAAGGTTACGCGGATCCCCCGGTTTCAGTGACCGCGTTTCAGCTTCCCGAGGTTAACGCCGCGGAGACGGAAGCCAGAATTTCCCGGAAATGCGGCGCGCGGAATTCCAGCGCGCCTCCCCAGCAAATTGGCGAGATCATCCGGCGGGTGCGCCAGCATCTGGAAGGGGCGGCTCAAGATTTTCACGATGTCATCGTCGAGCTCGGT
>JBAVQT010000575.1:0-3083 GCA_049694295.1 Candidatus Acidiferrales bacterium | reverse complement strand
ATTGGAAAGAGCGGAAACTGCCGGTGGTGGTGGCACGGCTTTTTAACACCGTGGGCCCGCGGCAGACCGGACGCTACGGCATGGTGCTGCCAAATTTCGTGCGCCAAGCGCTCGATAATTCACCGATTACAATATATGGCAGTGGCCAGCAATCGCGTTGCTTCTGCTACGTGCACGATACGGTAAAAGCGATGCTGCAGTTGATCGCGACGGATCGCGCGGTGGGCGAGGTGATCAACATCGGCAACACGCAGGAAGTTTCGATCGAGCAGCTGGCGCGCCTGGTGAAACAGCGCGCCTCGAGCGATTCGCCCATCACCTACACTCCGTACGACCAGGCCTACGAGCCAGGCTTCGAGGACATGTACCGCCGCGTGCCCTCGGTGGATAAACTGGCGAGCCTGACGGGCTTCCGGCCGGCCGTGCCGTTGACGGAGATCGTAGACCACGTGATTCAATTCTTTCGCGAAAAGTCCAAACCTGGATTGCAACGCGCGGCCGCAGCGGCTAAGGAAAGCCCGGCCCAAGTGGCCACTGGCACCTCAGCCGATTAGGCCAAGAGCTCGCGGGGCCGGCAGGCCGGTCTTGCAGTGCGTGTCGAAAGTGCATCGCGCGGAAAATTTTCCCGGCGGTGAATGCATTTGCAAAGGGCGGAGCATCTGACGGCTTCCAACGAACTGAACCAGCGCGCATTTGTCTATTCCGGGGATGAGCTAGAGGCGATGGATTCGCTTCCGGGTTACTACGCCTGGATGCTGCGGCATTTTCGTCCATTTCTTGGCCAGCGGATCGTGGAAATCGGCGCAGGCACCGGCAACTTCGCGGAATTCCTGCTGCGGGAATCTCCCGGGGCGCGGTTCCTGTTATTTGAGCCGGCTGCCAACCTGTTTCCTTCGCTGGAGCGGCGCTTCGCGGGCAATGCGGAAGTGACCACGATTGCAGGCTCACTTGACGAGCGCGCCGCGGCGTTCGCGCCGGACACGGTGTGTATGGTTAACGTCCTCGAACATATTGAAGACGACGCGGCGTGCCTGACGAAAATTTGGGAGGCGCTCGCGCCGGGCGGGCATCTGCTGCTTTTCGTTCCGGCTCTGCCAGCAATTTATGGCTCGCTGGATCGCGCCTTTGAGCATTTCCGCCGCTACAAGAAGGCGGAACTCTCGGCTAAGATTCGCGCGGCGGGCTTCAGCATCCTGGAGATGCGCTACTTCAATCTGGTGGGCGTGGCGGCCTGGTTTTTCTCCGGCAGAATCGTGAAGAAGCGGACGGTGGGCGCGGGCAGCGCGAGGTTTTTTGATCGCTGGCTGGTGCCGCCTTCGGCGTGGCTGGAAAATCACTGGGAGCCGCCGCTGGGGCAAAGTCTACTCGCGGTAGCTCGAAAATAGCCTGGATGCAAAATGCAACAACGGTGTGCGCGGAAGTGGCGGCAGTTCCGCAGTGTTCAAGAGGAGGCGGGAGAGCATGTCTTCCAAATTGAAAGTTGGCCTGATTGGTTACGGCTACTGGGGACCGAACTACGCGCGTGTCTTCAGCGAATCGCCGGACTCGACGGTGACTGCGATCTGCGACGGCCAACCTGAGCGGCTGGCGCGCGCGACCGCCCGGTTCCCGGAGATCGCCTTGTGCGGCGACGTCGAGGAGTTGCTGCGACGCAGCGATGTGGACGCCGTGATCGTATCTACGCCCGCGTCCACGCATTTCGAGCTGGCGCGGCGTGCGTTGGCTTCGGGGCGACACGTGCTGGTGGAAAAGCCGCTGGCAACGGAGGTCGAACACTGCGAGCAACTCGCCGAGCTGGCCGAGAAACAACAACGCGTGCTGATGGTGGCGCACACGTTTCTCTACAACGCGGGAATCCGGAAGCTTCACGAGTGCGTAAAAGCCGACGGTTTTGGCCACGTGCACTATATGCATTCCACGCGAACGAATCTGGGGCCGATCCGGCACGACGTGAACGCGATATGGGATTTGGCGCCGCACGACATTTCGATTTTCAACTATCTTTTGGGCCAACAGCCATTATGGGCCAGCGCCATCGGATCACGCGTACTGAGAAATGAACGCGAGGATGTGGGCTTCATTACGCTGGGCTATCCAGACAGCGTGCTCGCCAATATTCACGTCAGTTGGGCTGACCCGAACAAAGTCCGCGAGGTAGTGGTGGTGGGCAGCGGCCAAAGAATTGTGTTTGACGATATGGACGATCTGGAACGAGTTCGGATTTTCGAAAAAGGAATTTCCGTGGGAGAAACGGATGCCGAATCGTTTGGAGAATTCAAGCTGCTGATTCGCGATGGCGATATCGTGAGCCCCCGCATTCCTTTTAGCGAGCCGCTGCGCAATCAGATAGCGGACTTCATCGAATCGGTCTCGAAAGGCCGCAAGCCGCTCTCCGACGCGGCAACTGGCACGTCCGTGGTGCAGACATTAAAGGCGATCGATGCATCCATCCGCGAGCAGGGTCGCGCCGTGGAGGTGGCCAAATGCAGAGTTGCGTCGCGGTCGAATTAGGAGCGGACTGCACGATTGATGAAGGGGTGCTGCTTGGCTATCCGCCGGGAAGGCCGGTGGCGCGAACGCCTGTTCGCATCGGAAGTAAAGCCCAGATCAGGTCAGGGACGGTCGTCTACGCATCGGTGGAAATTGGCGACGGGTTGGAGACCGGGCACGGTGTGGTGATTCGGGAGGGATCGCGCATCGGGAATGATTGCGCGATCTGGAATAACTCGACCATCGATTATGACTGCGTGATTGGCAATCGTGTGCGGATACATTGCAACGTGTACATCTGCCAGTACACGGTGATCGAAAATGACGTCTTCTTGGCTCCCGGGGTGATGCTGGCCAACGATCCTCATCCGCTGTGCACGAAATGCATGCAGGGACCAACAATTCGCGCAGGCGCGCGTATCGGCATTAACTCCACGATCCTGCCGCACGTAATCGTCGGAGAAAATGCGCTGGTTGGCGCGGGCAGCGTGGTGACGGAAGATGTGCCTCCGCGAGCCGTGGTGGCGGGGTCGCCGGCGCGAGTGATATCCGACGTGGACGATCTGGAATGTCCCTTTGGCATTGTGAAGCCG
>JBAVQT010000574.1:0-3566 GCA_049694295.1 Candidatus Acidiferrales bacterium | reverse complement strand
CTTCTTAAGAGTCTCATCGACCGTCTGGCGAGCGGAATCGTGCGTGCGGACCAGGATTTTTTCAGGGAGAACGTAGGTTTCCAGCTCCGCGAGGATTCGTCCCTGCACGCTGAGGAGCAGCGCGAGCGTTCCGCGGCCTTCCGCGAGAGTCTTGAGATCGTTGGAAACCATGGCGTTGAGGTAGCGGACGCGGTCGGCGCCGGTGAGTTCAAAGGTGGCGTGCCAGTTCGTATCGGCGAGCACGACCGAGGCGCGCCCTGCGCGATACTCGGCTTCATAACCGGCAAACTCGGTGGGCAGTTCGCAGCCCCAATAGTCGGCGAAACCCCTGACTCCGGTTAGAACCTGCAAGTTCTTAAGTGGCGTTTCCATTATTTCAGCTCGCTGGGTTGATCCGCGGCGCGTGGGCACTCGCGGCCGTCCCTTAATATTACCAGATGCCCGGGCGGCGCTGGCGCGCCGGGTGGCCAGTTCGGCCCTGGCAGGCGCTGGTATACTGCTGGAAAGAGCTGCGATGACGAACGATCTCATTCACGAAATCATTCCTGTGGGCATGTTGCAGTGCAACTGCTCGATTCTGGGCGATCCTGCGTCACGCGAAGCCATTGTGGTGGACCCTGGCGACGACGTGGCGCAGATTCTCGAAATCCTGGGCAGACACGAACTGAAAGTGCGCGCCATTGTAAGCACGCACACGCACATCGACCACGTCGGAGGGCTTGCGGCGCTGCACCGCGCCACGTCCGCGCCGGTCCTGATTCATGCTGACGATCTGGAACTCTATCGGCATCTCGACATGCAGGCGCAATGGCTGGGCGTGGCGACGCCCGAAACGATGGCGCTGCGCGATTTCGTGAAGGAAGGCGATGCGGTGCGATGGGGCCCGTACGTAGCGCGGGTGCTGCATACGCCCGGCCACACGCCGGGAAGCATCTGCCTGGCGATGGAAAAGGGAATTGACGCGGGCAATGCGAATGATGCGACGGGGACGCCGGCAATTGCGGGGGACGTGGCTGTAGCCAGGGAAGCCACGCCGCAGCACCGGCTGATCGCGGGCGACACGCTGTTCCAAGGCTCGATCGGGCGCACCGATCTATGGGGAGGCTCGCTGCCGGCGATTCTGGATTCCATTCGCTCGAAACTGCTGGTGCTGCCCGAAGACACTATTGTTTTTCCGGGTCACGGCGACTCGACGACGATCGGCGACGAACTGGCGCACAATCCGTTCTTCAATTCGTGAGGGCCGATGGTGCAGAGATGCCGCTAACGCAGCGGCGGCGAGGACGGACCGCTACTGTCTTCATTCTCTCGGACGGTTGATAGCGAAGGGGACTCGACGAAAGCGGAGGGGCGCGGCGTTCCCTGGGAGATAGTCCTAGGACCATCTATTGCTGCCTGCGGAACAGCGCGCCCGCCTTTTCTTTACTCTCACTGGCAGGCACAGGATAATTTCGCCGGTCCCTCCCGCTGGGCAGCGCCGGCGTTCGGCGAGGGTCCGCAAAGGAATCGGCCTCTCTCACGGGCAGCTTTTTCGGCCGCATGCGTTTCCTCTGTCGCTTCGGATCGCTGGCGCAAAGCAGCAACGCGGAAGGGCGGGGAGCCAGGCAGCTTGGCGCCTTGCGAGGCCTGGGAATGTGGTAGTCTTCCGCATACCCTAGGCGCAGTTCCCGGTTTTATCCGCGTATGTCAGCAAATCTTGTTTCCGGCCGGCGTGAGTTTTCGTTCGCGGCCATCGAAATCTGCGGGGTGAGGGAATCATGCGACGTTCCGACTTGGTGAGAAATCCGGGCAAGAGCAAGACCGTGCGAACCTCTCAGATCGTCTTCGGCGAGCGGCAGCATCTGCTGCGGGTGCTCGATTCGGTGGAGCATTCCGCGCTGCCCACGGCTCGGCTGGAGCAGGAGCGACGGGTGATCGAGCAACTGATCCACGCGCGGACGCAGGAACTGAATCACATCAATGCGGGCTGGGACGAGAAGATCGGCTCGGTGCTGAACGCGGACGTGAGGCCGGAGATGCTGGAGACGCTCTCGCGGCAATCGCCGAAGGAAGACTACTATTTGCTGCGGCTGATCAGCGAGCATCCGAAAGTGACGTCGAAGACTTTGGCGCGGCTCTCGCATCACCCGTATTCGGCGATTCGCGAGAACATCGCGCGGCATCCGAATAGCGATGCGGCGACGCTCTCGCGGCTGAGCAGGGACCGGTCGCAGCCGCTGTGGTACCTGGTGGCGTTTAACCACAATGCGCCGGGACCGTTGCGCAAGAAATTGCAGGAGCGAATGCGGCGGCTGGGCGAAAAGTCCGCCACGCAATAGCGACCGTTTCGACAGAGTTTCGTCCAATTCTGGCTGGATATTCGAGTCTCGTGGTGTGCCCGCCTACCGGAAGACATATTGGCTCTTTACGCCTATAATTGAAGCTGTATATTGGCCTGCGAGAACCGACCAATGCTGCCGCTGCATCTTCAACCGGAAAGCCACATACCGCTGTACGTGCAGCTGCGCGATCAACTGCGCGCGCTGGTGCATTCGGGCGAACTGCGCGACGGCGATCGCATTCCCGCGAGCCGGGAGCTGGCCGGGCATCTGGGCGTGCACCGGACTACCGTGGCCAACGCTTACGCGGAGCTCGAATCCGAAGGGCTGATTCGCGGGCACGTGGGGCGCGGGACGTTCATCTGCTCGGCGACGATCAAACAATTTTCACCGCCGCCACGCGCGAATGGGAATGGCGGCGGGACGCGATGGGAAGCGCTTTTTGCCGATGAGCGCGGGGACGAAGGATTGAGCCGGCTGATGCCGGATGTTCCGGAGGGCGCGATCGCTTTTACGTGCGTGCGGCCGCCGGAAGAATACTATCCGGTGGAGGATTTCCGGCGTTGCTGCAATGCGGTGTTTCGCAGCGAGGGACGGCGGGTGCTGCAGTTGGGCGCGACGGACGGTTACGAGCCGCTGAAACGCGAAATCATCGAACTGCTGCGGGGCGAAGGCGTGGGCGTGCGTGCGGAACAGTTGCTGATCACCGACGGCTGCCAGCAGGCCATCGATCTGGTGTGCAAGGCTTTTCTGCGGCCGGGCGATTCGGTGGCGCTGGAAAATCCGGCGTATCCGGGGGCCATCGCGATTTTTTCGGGAGCGCGCGTCCGCACGCTGCCGGTGGCGGTGGAGGCTGATTCGCGGCGCAACGGAAGCATGGGGCTGGATCTGGAGGCGCTGGAAGCGGTGCTGATGCAGAATCGCGTGAAATTTATTTTTGTTTCGCCGGATTTTCATAATCCCACCGGAACGGCGATGCCTCTGGCGGCGCGGCGCAGGCTGCTGGAGATCGCGGCGCATTTTCAGGTGGCGATCATCGAAGACTCGATCTATTCGCGGGTGCGGCTGCGCGGGGCGGTGGCGCCGTCGCTGAAATCGCTGGATCGTCACGGGAATGTGATTCAGATCGACAGTTTCTCGAAGATCGCATTTCCGGGGTTGCGAGTGGGGTGGTGCATCGGCGCGGAGAGCGCCATCGAGCGGCTGCGGCTGGTGAAGCAATCGACCGATTTGCACACGGACCAGCTG
>JBAVQT010000573.1:0-10935 GCA_049694295.1 Candidatus Acidiferrales bacterium | reverse complement strand
TTCGATCGCCAGACTTTTCCAGTTGTACGATGAGTATCGATCGTTTGTCCAAAAGGGCCCCGACCCGAGGGTTGACCCCGAGATGTTTATAGACAGCGTATTTCACGCTAACTACCAAATACATGTTGGAGCCCTTGGTGGGAAGGATTCTGAAGACGAAAGATGTCTCTATAAGGCCTACCTAGCGGCGACTGTGGCCCTCTCCGATTTTGAAAAGTCCTTAAAGGTTGCGCCCTCCCCTCCGTGGTTTCTATTCGCACACATAGTCAGTGCGCTATGCTTTCTTGGAGGCCTTTATCTTTCGGTCGCGTTAATCTGCCATTGAGACGATTTCGAACTGGACGAGAACGCCCCTCCGACGTTACACGATGCCGCGCTTTAACTCGTCAAGCGGATAAAACGTGCCGCGCCAAGTGATCCCGCCCTGCCATAGCGTGACGATTGTCGACCGCGCCAGCATCCAAGCAAAAATTAGCGCGCCGATCGGATGCGTCAGCCCGTAAACCGGCGAAATTCCAAACTCCAGCGCCACTCCGGCTTCAAGAATTACCGCCAGTGCGACGGAAATTGCGGCGAATATTCGCGCCCACTCGTGAACCAGCGGGATCGCCACCCACGGAAATACCGACATCAGCAGCAGTCCCGCGACGTGAAGACACGAGAGCCAGAGTCGGAAACCGGATGCCGCGAAAAAGTTTTTTGTCGTTCCCAAGATCATGTTCCTTATACCGGCGTGCCAGCGCACCGTCACTCCATTTCCCGCGCGCGCCACGCCGGAGCGAAACCCGCCTTCCTTCACCATCTTGCCCAGCTTCACGTCGTCTATCACTTCCATGGCCAGCCGCCGGTGCGTTCCGACCGCTTCGTACGTGCTCCTCCGGATCAACTGAAACGCGCCGACACCCGCGTATGAGCTCGAATCCGTTTTGCTCGCGTTCCATGGCCGCACGCCGACCAAAAAGCTGAATCCAAAAAACGCCATCGCGATTTTTTCACCTACGCCGACCATCTGCGGGCGCCCCAGAAGCGGCATGTGGTCCCAGCCCTGCCGGCTCGCCATAGTCAGTGCGCGGCGCAGAACATCTCGCTCGAAATGAACGTCCGCGTCGGTAAACACCAGCCACTCGCCGCTGGATTGTTCGTAGGCTTGCTCCAGCGCGTGAGGCTTGCCGAGCCAGCCGGGCGGAAGAGAATTGACGCGCGTGAAATGCAGGCGCGGGTCGCGCGCGGCGGCCCCTTGTAGGATTGTCTGCGTAGCGTCTTCGGATCGATCGTCCACTGCGACAACTTCGTAGTGCGGATAGTCGAGCGCCAGCATGGTCTCCAGCGCGCGCGGCAGTTTCTCCGTTTCATCGCGCGCGGCGAAGAGAATGGAGACTGCTGGGCAATCCTGGTCTAGCAATGGCTCCACGTTGGCAAGTGATGGAATGCGGAAAACGCCTCGCGCTACTGCGATGGACGCGCAGACCCACAGCAACGCCACAATTGCCAGCAGCACTGTGACGAACAAATGCACCGTTCAATTTCCTCCGCTACGATTGCGAATCTCAAGTTATGCTATCACGCTGCATGGACCGTACTCTTTCGATCATCGGCGCAGGTCGCCTCGGACGGGCGCTCGGAAGGCGTCTTCACGGACTTGGCTGGCGGGCCTGCGCGGTCGTCACACGATCTCCTGCCACGGCGCGCGCCGCCGTCCGCGCGATCGGCGCGGGGCGAGCCTACTCGGGCATCACATTTGAAGTTTTTACGGCGCGCGTAATTTTGATAGCAACGCCGGACGGCGAAATCGAGCGCACTGCTGCTCTCCTCGCGAAAATCGGCGGCGCCAAATGCCGCGGCCGGATTTTTCTTCATTGCAGCGGCGCCCTCGATTATTCGGCGCTTCGCGCTCTCGAGCGGCGCGGCGGCGTGACCGGATCGCTGCATCCGATGCAGACTTTTACCGGTCGAAAAATTCCGCGGCTCGATGGCGTCATCTTTTCTGTCGAAGGCCAGCCCGCTGCGCGTCGCGTTGCGGCCGGTATTGCGCGTTCGCTTGGCGGCACGCCGGTAACGCTGCGAGCGGCGGACAAGGCCGCTTACCATGCGGCAGGAGTGCTGGTCGCCGGGCATGCGCTCGGCCTGACCGAGGCCGCGGTTCGCAAACTGATGAGCCTTGGTTTTACTCGCCGCCGCGCGCTGCAAGCTCTGCTGCCATTGATGCGCCAAATGCTGGATAATTATGAAAGCGCTGGAGCACGTGCGGCGTGGACCGGTCCTGTGGCGCGTAGCGACTTTGTGGCGGTAGCCAAGCATCATGCAGCGCTCTCTGTAAAAGGGCGTGCGCGGCGCAGGAAACAAAGCAGCGGGGTGTCGTGTGAATTGCTGGCCGCGTACGAGGCCCTCGCGCTGCTGTCCGCGCGAGTGCTTTCGCCGCAACCGGAGCGAACTCTGCGCCGCTTGAAGCAGATTTTCGTTTCATCCCAGGGAGGCGTGAGTTGAAGAATTTCCAGGTTCCCGTTGAACACACCACGCTCGCGAACGGATTGCGCATCGTGGTTTCGCCCGATCGCACCGCGCCGGTGGTCACGGTCGGCGTCTATTACCAGATTGGCTTTCGCCTTGAGCCCAAGGGTCGCAGCGGCTTCGCGCATCTTTTCGAGCATATGATGTTTCAGGGTTCCGAGAATGCCGGAAAGATGGAGCACATTCGCTTGATCAATTCGTCGGGCGGCGTGCTCAATGGGACCACTTCGCACGACGTGACCAACTATTTCGAATCGGTTCCCTCGAATGCGCTCGAGCGTGTGCTGTGGCTGGAGGCCGACCGCATGCGCGCGCTGAAAGTGGACGACGAAAACCTCCGCAACCAGCGCGACGTGGTGAAGGAAGAAGTTCGCGTCAACGTGATGAACAAACCGTACGGCGGATTTCCATGGCTTGACCTTCCGCCGGTGGCATTCCGCAACTGGCCGAACGCGCACAATTTTTACGGCGATTTTGCCGATCTCGATGCCGCCAGCCTGGCCGATGTCCGTCATTTTTTCCATACCTACTACGCGCCCAATAATGCCGTGCTGCTGATGCTCGGCGATTTCGAGCCTGCCGAAGCATTCGCGCTCGCCAAGCGGCATTTTGAAAATATTCCCGCGAGCCCGCTGCCGCCGAGCGCCGACGTTTCCGAGCCGCAACAGACCGAGGAGCGCCACGGCGAAGTCGAAGAAAAATTCGGCACGCTTCCCGCACTGGCGATCGGCTATAACGCTCCAGTGCGCGGCACGCATGATTGGTACGCAGCGACGATTCTCGACCGCGTGCTTCACGGAGGCCGCGCCGGACGCGTGTATCGCAATCTGGTGCTTGAAACACAGATCGCCGTGGACACTGCCGGTGGCATCAATTTTACGGGCGGCGATGCGTTCGATTACAACGGACCGGCGCAGATCGTGACGCAGATTTTTCACAAGCCGGAAATCACCGCGGACGCGACGATCGCGGCCTACGATGCAGTGATTCGCGAAGTGCAAGATAAGGGAATCTCGCATGAAGAGCTGGAAGCGGTAAAAGTAAAATTCCGCTCCGATTTTTATTCCTCGCTCGAAAGCGGCCTGGGATTCAGCATGCCGCGATTCGGGCTGATGCACCTGCTGGCGTGTTTCACTCTTTTCGATGGCGATCCGAATAAAATTAATACCGTCCTCGAAGGTTTTCAAGGTGTCACCTCCGAGCAGGCACAGGCAGCGGCCAAGAAATATCTGGTGTCGTGCCAGCGCGCCGTGTTGATTCGCCGCCCAGCGCACAATGGAGGTGCCCAGTGAGCGCTTCCGCCTCGCAGGACACGCTTCGCGCCAAGCCTCCGGCGCTTGGCCCCGAACGGCCCGTTTCCTTCCCGCAGCGCAACGTTCGAACGCTTTCGAGCGGCTTGCAGGTGGTGCTTGCGGAAGCGCGGGCATTTCCGAAAGTCACGGGCCAGCTTGTTTTTCGCAGTGGCAATGCCGCCGTGGCGCATCGGTTCCCTGGTCTCGCCGATATGGCGGCGACCGTGGTGCGAACGGGTACGCAATCGCGATCGAGCCGCCAGATCGAAGAGGAACTTCGCCGCATGGGCGCCGATCTTTCGACCCACGCTGGCGCAGACACCAGCGCCATCGCCGTATCCGGCCTCGCGGAATTTTCGATGCCGCTGCTGGAATTGATGGCGGACCTGGCCCGTAATGCAACGTTTCCCGAAGACGAGTTCGAGCGCGAGCGTCGCCAGAAAATCGAGGAGTTGCGCGTGGAGCGCACCAATTCTGGTTTCCTCGCGTCCGAACGTTTTCGGCGCGTCCTTTTCGGCGAACATCCTTACGGCATCATCGCCCCAACCGAAGAGCAGGTGGCTTCCTACCGGCGCGACGATCTGATCGAATTTTACCGCCAGCACTATGTTCCTTCGAACGCGCTGCTGATCCTCGTGGGAGATTTCTCGCGCGGACATATGCTCGAACAGATCGAGCGCGCGTTCGCAGGTTGGCAGGCGCCGGCGGCTCCATCGCTGGAATCCGTTCCGCCTCCGCGACACTTTGCCCGGCGCGTTCATCTGGTGCATCTGCCAAACTCGGTGCAGACCCAGGTGGTTCTCGGCAACCTGGCGATCACGCGACGCGATCCCGATTGGTACCGATTGGTGCTGGCTAATTCGATTTATGGCGGCGCGTTTCACTCGCGGCTGGTGATGAATATCCGCGAGCAGAAGGGCTACACCTACAGTCCGCGCAGCAGTGCGAGCGCGCTGCGGCAGCAGGGTTATTTCAGCGTCCACGCCGCGGTGCGCAATGACGTGACGGCCGCGACGCTGACCGAGATGTTCTACGAAATGGACCGCATGCGCTCGCTCCCTGTCACCGACGAAGAACTGGACGGTGCGCGGAGCTACTTGACCGGTGTGTTTTCGCTTGGCGTTGCCACACAGGATGGACTCCTCGGGCAGCTTTCCACGCTGTATCTCGATCGCCTGCCGGACGACTATCTGAAGACTTACCGCGAGAAGATCCGCTCGCTGACCGCGCGAGATGTGATGTCGGCCGCGCGCCGCTATTTTGATTCGGCAAACGCCGAGATCGTGGTGGTGGGCGACCGAGCGCAAATCGCCGAGCAAGCAGCGCTCTTCGGGCCAGTCACGGAGTACGACGCGAGCGGAAAAAAGCTGTAAGGCCAGGGTGTGGCGCAATTCGTGTTGAAGCCGAATATGCCGGCAAGAGCGAGTGGACTGGCGCTTGACCAGCGTCCGTCCCGCGCTCTTCGGTGTTTCGGCGCATGCGCCTTGCCCTTGCTGATTTTCGCGCTGTGCGGAGTTGCCACCGCGCAGAAGAAACATCCGGCCAAACCGGTCGATCTAAACGGCGCTACGGCGCAGCAACTCGAACTGGTGCCGGGCATCGGGCCTGCGACGGCGCAGTCCATCGTGCGCTTCCGCGAGAAAAGCGGGCCGTTCCAGCGCATCGAGGACCTGCTGGCCATTCGCGGCATCTCTCGCACGAAGCTCGAGAAGATGCGGCCGTACCTCACGATCACGCAACCCGTTCGAAAGTCTCCGCAGAACTGAGCGTTGCCGGCGGACACCTCAGGCCTCGCGCATCAGTTGACCCCGCCGGCGCGTCGAAATAGGATGGCGTGCCGATCGGGTGGCGTGAGGATCGGAAGAATGGAATCCCCCAGCGTGCCGCGACAGAAGAACCAAATCGTGTGGAGTGTGCTGATTTGCGCCGCCTCGATTGCGGCCTGGTGCGCCTTTCCACAGCATCGCGCCAGCGCCGCGCAGGATGCTGCGGAGAAGACCTCGCAGGCGGGGCCTTCGGGCTATCGACTGCTG
This sequence comes from Candidatus Acidiferrales bacterium, assembly GCA_049694295.1. Taxonomy (GTDB): domain Bacteria; phylum Acidobacteriota; class Terriglobia; order Acidiferrales; family UBA7541; genus Palsa-295. The sequence goes on along the minus strand of JBAVQT010000573.1, from coordinate 5,102 downwards.
AAGCGCATTACCCTGGGCGGAGATGGCAGCTGGGACTATCTCGCGTTCGATTCGCCTACGCGGCGGCTGTTCATCTCGCGCGGGTCGAAGGTCGAGGTGGTGGACGTGGACTCGAACAAGGCGATCGGCGAAATCCCGAATACTCCCGGCGTGCACGGAATTGCGCTGGCGCCGGAGATGGGGCGCGGCTTCACGTCGAACGGCCGGAACGGCACGGTGACGATCTTCGATCTCAGCACGCTGCATGCGATTGGAGAGGTGCAGGCGGGGCGCGATCCGGACGCGATCCTGTACGATCACGGCTCGAAGCGCGTCTTCGTGATGAACGGGCAGAGCCATGACGTGACGGCGATCGATGCGTCGACGGGAAAGGCGCTGGCGACGATTCCGCTGAAGGGCAGACCGGAATCCGCCGTGGCCGACGGCGCTGGACATGTGTATGTGAACCTTGCGGACACCAACGAGCAGGTGCAGATGGACTCGCAGAGCCTGACGGTGGAATCGCGGTGGCCGGTTGCGCCGTGCCGGTCGCCGACGGGGTTGGCGATGGACGTGGCGCACCGGCGATTGTTCGCGGGCTGCGAGAACAGGATGCTGGTGGTGACGGACGCGGACACGGGGAAGGTGATCGTGACGCGGGCGATCGGACAAGGAGTGGGCGCGAACCGATTCGATCCGGGGACGGGATTGATATTCTCGTCGAACGGAGAGGACGCGACGCTGACGGTGATTCACGAAGATGGTCCGGATCACTACACGATCGTGGAGAATATTCCGACGCAGCTGAACGCGCGAACGATGGCGCTGGATTTGAAGACGCACGAAATTTATCTGGCAGCGGCGGCGCTGGGAGCGGCGGAGGCAGCGACGGAGGCAGCGACGGAAACGGATCCGTCGCCAGAGGCAGCAATCGTTCCAGGATCGTTTGTTATTTTAGTTTACGCACATTCGGGGAGCTAGACGCAGCGGCGAAAATTCTCGGCGCGTTTTTAATTTTTTACAACGTTTGATGCGTGGATTTTTTCTGCGCAACCGCCGCGGGCGTGCCGGAACCAAGCGGGACCTGATCAACGATCTCCAGGCCGTACCCCTCGAGCGCGGCGACGCGGCGGGGATGATTGGTGAGCACGCGAATGCGCTGCAAGCCGAGGTCGATCAGGATTTGCGCGCCGATGCCGCTTTCGCGCTGCACGATGCGCTGCGCGCCGGGGTCCTGCTGGGACTCGCCGCGCTCGTGGTAGAGAATTTTCGGCAGGGTCTCGCCCTCTTCGGTGCGCGAATCGATGCGAAAACCGCGCCCGGTCTGATGGAGATAGACGAACACGCCGCGTCCGGCCTCCGCGATGGCGCGCAGCGAGCGATCGATCGCCGAATTGCAATCGCAAGCCGTGGAGTGGAAAACGTCGCCGGTGAGGCAATGGGAGTGGAGGCGAACGAGCGGCGGAGTGGGTCCCGGGAGTTCGCCGCGGACCAGCGCAACATGCATCTCACGGTCCGCTTCGCTGGAATAGGCGATCATGCGGAACTCGCCGTATTGGGTTGGCAGCACGGATTCAGCCACGCGGCGCACGTAGCGCTCGTGTTTCATGCGGTAGCGGATCAGGTCCGCGACGGTGACGAGTTTCAAGCCGTGCTCGCGGCAGAATTCACGGAGCTGCGGAGTTCGCGCCATGGTGCCGTCGTCGTTCATCACTTCGCAAATCACGCCGGAAGGATCGAGGCCGGCGATGCGCGCGAGATCCACCGAGGCTTCGGTCTGGCCGGCGCGGACCAGCACGCCGCCATTGCGGGCGCGCAGCGTGTGGACGTGCCCGGGGCGCGCGAGATCTTCGGGGCGAGTATCGCGGTCGGTGGCCGCGAGGATGGTGGTGGCGCGGTCGGAGGCGCTGGTGCCGGTAGTGGTGCCGCGGCGGGCGTCAATCGGTTCGCAGAAGGGAGTGCCGAAAGCCGAGGTATTGCGCGGCGAGATGGGCGCGAGAGCCAGCACATCGCAGCGCTGCTCGGTGAGGGCCAGGCAGATCAGGCCGCGCCCGAATTTGGCCATGAAATTGATGGCTTCGGGCGTGACTTTCTCGGCGGCCATGGTCAAATCGCCTTCGTTTTCGCGGTCTTCGTCGTCCACCAGGACGATCATGCGCCCCTGGCGTATCTCTTCGACGGCTTCCTCGACGGTGGCGAAAACGTTTGGCTCGGTCATCTCAGTGTATCCACTTGAGGAACAGTAAATAGAATAGCGCGCCCATGGCGCCTGCGCCAGGGATGGTGAGCACCCAGGCCCACAGGATGTGGCGCGTGACGCCCCAGCGCACGGCTGTGAGGCGGCGCGTGGCACCCACGCCCGATATCGCGCCGGTGATGACTTGCGTCGAGCTGACCGGAATTCCAGCCATGGCTGTGCCGATGAGGGTCATGGCCGCGGAAGTTTCGGCAGCGAAGCCGCCAAAGGGATTGAGTTTGGTGATTCGCTGGCCCATCGTCTTGACAACGCGCCAGCCGCCGGCCATGGTGCCGCCGGCCATGGCTAGCGCGCAACAGATGATCACCCAACTGGGTACGCGGTAATCGGGAAAGACGCCGCCAGTGACCAGAGCGGCGGTGATGATGCCCATACTTTTCTGGGCGTCGTTGGTGCCGTGACTGAAGCTGAAGGCCGCGGCGGAGATCAGCTGCAAGCGCCGGAACCAGCGGTCCACGCGCTGCGGCGATTGCCGGCGCACGATCCAGCTGGTGACCACGGTAACGAGCGCTCCGACAATCAATCCGATGACAGGCGCGACGAAAATGAAAATGATGGGCTTGATCCATCCGCTGACGATGATGGCTCGGAAGCCCGCCGCGCAAATCGCCGCGCCGCCGAAGCCGCCCATCAGCGCGTGGGAGGAGCTGCAGGGAAGTCCGAGGCGAATGGTGGCGTAGTTCCAGATGATGGCGCCGAGCAGACCCGCGAGCAGCACCTCGGAATTGACCATTTCGAGGTGCACGAGGCCCTTGCCCATGGTGGCGGCCACGGCGGTGCCAAAGGTGAGCGGGGCGACGAAATTCCAGAAGGCGGCCCAGGCCACGGCCCATAGAGGGCGCAGCACGCGCGTGGAAACGACGGTGGCGATGGAGCTGGCCGCGTCGTGCCAGCCGTTCGTGAAGTCGAACGCCAGGCTGAGCAGCACGATCAGGCACAACAACTGGAAGCTCGACACTCCGCCGCTCTCCTCGCCTCGATGGATTTTTTCGGCTGCAGCCGGCGCGCGGGGAACGCGAGCCGTTCAGGCACTGTTGCGTGTTCCGGCGTACTTCTATTACTAGGCGTTCTTCAGAGTGACGGTTTCGATGACGTTGGCGACGTCCTCGCACTTGTCGGTCGCAAATTCGAGCGTTTCGATGATTTCTTTCCACTTGATGATCTGCACGGGATCGCGTTCCTGATCGAAAAGAGTGGCAATCAAATCGCGGCACTGGCGGTCGGCCTGATTTTCGAGGCGATTGATTTCGATGCAATGATCGAGAATGTGATCGCCCTTTTCGAGCACGCGCACGGCCGAGACGATTTCGGCGGTGGCATCGAGGACGGTGCGCGCGAGATCCACCACCCCCGGCCGGACGGATTGCACGCGGTAGAGAATGAGGCGCGAGCCGGCGGCGTCCATCAGGTCTATCACGTCGTCTATTTTGCTGGCGAGTTCGTGAATGTCTTCGCGATCGAAAGGAGTGATGAACGATTGATTGAGGCGCATCAGAATTTTGTGGGTGATGCTGTCGCCGATATGCTCGAAATTCTCGAGGCGCTCCGCTCCGGAGGTCAGATTGCTGAAATTCTCGAGCATCTCGACCAGGGCCACCGCCCCCGCATTCACATTTTCGGCCTGTTCGGTGAACATCTTGAAAAAGGACTTTTCCTGCGGCAGCAGCTTTCCAAGTAAGCCGGGCATTGCGCTTTCGACCTCCAAAATAGCGAGTATTACAGGAAGATGAACGCACTATACCCAAACGCGCCCCATGGGGCAAGGCAGCGCGGAGGCCCTTTCGAGGGGGGTGCCTTTCCGCGATTAGAGTGTATCGCCGCCGTTTATTTTCATCGAGTTGGGACATTTTCTAATTTCATGCGGCTTGGCGATTAGAACCGATTAGCTTGCGGGCGGCATGGACTAGAGCGCGGGAATCGCGGCGAGGCGCTATAAAAAGGAGAGGCTCGACGGGCGCGGGAGGCTTTGCGGTGATTGCGGCGGCTACGGCGGCGGCGATGTTCTCGTCGATGGAGATGGCGTCGTAGTCTGTTTGGTCGAGCGCTGGGAATGCGCTGCCAAGCTGGGCGTAGAGACGGACGGCGCGGATTACACGTTCGGGAGTAGCGGTGGCGAGAATCATTTGATCCATGACGGGTTTGGCGGGCCGCGCGGTGGCCCGGCGGCGAACGAAGAGGCCGGTAGCGTGGACATGGCGGTAGATGTGGGAATGGTCGGCGATGCCGAAGGCTACGGCTAGCTTGACGGGGCTGCGCCAGAGGAGGAAGAGGGCTTCGATGGCGTCGCGGTCAGGGTGACGGCAGACGGTGCATTTGCGGGAGTGGCGGGAGGGGGGAGCTTGCGCCTGGGCGTCCGTTTGATCTGCGACTTGAACTGCTGCTCGAACTGCTGTACGGCGTGCCATGTCGGCTCCTTGTGGGGACTCAATAGGGCCCCGACTCACGATAATGGATATGCTTGTGGAAATTCAAGACCGGAAACTACTGAGGGGCTCAAATGGCAGAAAAGAATTGGGATGGGGAAAAAAGTCCACGCGTCGCGCGTGGGAAATGCGGAAAGCTGCGTTGCGGAGTTCAATGTCTCCGCGACTACGCGGATGATGGAATCAACGGGTCGCGAGCGGGGAGTGATTTAGAAACCACGGGCGTCTTGTAATTCAGGGCGCAACGCTAATAAGATGCGGGCCAAGCAGGCTATCGGCGGGCGGGTAGGGTGGTGAATGCTGGCGAGTGATGGGAGCGGCGCCAGGCGAGCGGGGCTGGGAAAGTGTCCGAGAACGGACAGGTGGGGAACATTTTGGGGCGGGAATGCGTTTATATGGTTGAGGCGCGAACGCCATGCAGGACGCGAGGCTGAGGACGATTG
>JBAVQT010000572.1:0-11298 GCA_049694295.1 Candidatus Acidiferrales bacterium | reverse complement strand
GCGGCTCGTTATGAGCGTGGATCAATGTACGAATTTGCAGCAGTTGGCTGCCGCATCTTTTGTGCTCGCTGTCGCGGCGGCTCTCTCTGGAGCCGAGCCGGTCGCGCTCGGTTTCGAGATTGTGGGTGACGCATACATGGCCGAGTACAACACTGCGGGCTGCTGAGTAAAGACGCCGCCAGAAAGGAACAATTCGATGGACGAAGGAATTCGGCCAGCGGTTCGAGAGCTTGTTTTTGGCTCCATGTTTTTGTCATTGCAGTTCTGGGTTGTGGCGCTGTTTGGACTCGGGGCGCTGGAGGGTTTGTTTCTGATCTGGCGCACTCTACATGAACAGGATTTGCTCACCACCTCAATCTTGGAACTGCTTCTCATGGTGGTCTTTGTGATGGTCTTCGGGCTGTACACGTTTTTTTCAATGTTTCTGCGACTGAGAAAAGATGCTCAAGCGGAAACGGACCAATTAACACGCGCGACGATTGGCTCTTGGGCGGACCTGGCGATGCGAATGCTGGCCTTCGCATTGGGGAGTCTTGCTTTCGGCTTCGCCCTGTGTCTTACGCTTATGCACAGATAGCGGTCAGCGAGGCCAGTCGGAAATGACGGCGCGGCTCGCGGCCCAGGGCGCTGCAAGTCGCACCCGCTTCTTCATCCTGCGGCAATCTTTTATCTCGGCGCCACCGAAGTGTTGCGCTTGAAAATCGTGGCGCTGCTTGCCTTGGCGGGCCAGATAGGTGCGTTGCCGTTGCTGGCGCGGTCGGCGCGCGGGCGCTCGTCGGCCGTTCGATTTTTATGCTTTCACTTGGCTGCGGCTCGATGTGGTCCGCACCGCCATTCTGAAATTTGTCTTGTGTAGTCTTTGAACGGACTTGGCGCCGCGTCGTACCCAGTACGTTCCGCCGCCACGCCTTGACTCTCGTGCATCCCCTCGCTACAGTCTGAAAGGGCGCGCCAGGGTTCTCGGGGGAAGCGCGTTCGCAGACGCAGTAACCCGCCCGGCACACACATCGCGGTGAAATTGAGGAGTGGGGTCATCCGAACGGCCATCCTTTACACTTGTATGTCGCATCAGACCGCCGTGCGATTTTTTTCCGCAATCCTGATCGTCTTGGGTCTTGCCTGGACTCCACTCCCGCCGGCCGCCGCCCAGACCATTCAGTCCATCCCATCCTCCGGCCAGTCCGCTCCGCAAACGGAATATTATTCGGGCGTTCGCGTGGATGCCAGCCCGCAACTGTTCGCCACCATGTGCGCGCTGGACGCCGCTGGTTTTGAGTCCGATGAAAGCACGCTCGCGGAAATGCCCGCGCGCCTCGCGCTGCGCGATCAAATGCTCAAAATGCAGGGACCCGCGACCGAGGCTCTTCGCGCGTTTTACCGCGATCACGTGCTCTCCGACCCCAGCGAGACCCTTTCGCGCTACATCACCTTTGCTCTGTTCGCCGGGCCGCCCCCTAATTTCGATTTTCAGGTGAAAGAGGAACTGCTGCCGCCCGATGTCCTGGCGATCGACGGCTTCCAGGAAGTTCTCGCCAATTTTTGGCAGGAAGCGCATCTCGAGTTGCGCTGGATCGAGATCGAGCCCGAGTACGGACGCTACATCGGGCGTTACCAGCCGGTTGTGCGGCAAATCGTGACCGTCACCAATGGATATTTGCGGGAAATCGTCAAGCCCACGCGGCGCACTTTCACCGTCTGGGTCGAGCCGCTGGTTGGCAACCTCACCAATTTCCGGAATTCGGGAGACACCTACGGCATCGTCGTCGGCATTGGTTCGCAAGTGCCCTACGACGACATTCGTCACGCCTACTTGCATTTCATGCTCGATTATTTGCCGCTGAAATATCGCAAGGAAGTGCAGGCAAAATCGGCGCTGCTGAGGATTGCGGGTCGCGCGCCGCGCTTGCCTGTGGAATATCAGAGCGATTTTCTCTCCTTCGCCGACGAATGCTTCATCAAGGCCGTCGAACTGCGTTTGCAGCGTCTTTCGCCGGCCCAGCTCGAAGCGGCAATCAACGACGACGACAAGTCCGGCTTCATCATGGTCCGTCCTTTCGTCCAGCAATTGATCAAGTTCGAAAAGGCCGAGCCGGCCATGTCTTACTATTATCCCGACATCATCGCCGGGATCGACGTCGCGGCAGAAGAGAAGCGCCTGGCGAACTTTGCGTTTGCCCCGGCCGCAGCTGCTCCCGTTCTCGACGCCGCGCAACCCGCCCCGCAGCCGGTCAGCGAACTGGATCGCGCGCTGGCCGAAGGCGACCGCCAGATCGCGCTCCACGATGGACAGGCCGCAGCCACCGCGTTTCAAAATATTCTCGTGAAAAATCCCGGCAACCCTCGAGCCACCTATGGCCTTGCGGTTTCCATGGTCCTGCTGAAAAATATCGACCAGGCCAAGGACCTTTTCGCGCGAATCGTGGCTTCGCCGGTCGCGGCAGCTTCTGGCTCTGCTTCTCCTCCGGCGATTTCTGCTCCGGACCCCTCGACACTTTCCTGGTCTCATGTATATTTAGGCCGCATTCACGGCCTCGAGGAGGAGCCCGATGCCGCGGTCGCCGAATTTCAAGCTGCGCTGGCTGTGCCGGGTGCGCCGGAAGCCGCTCGCGTCGCCGCGCAGCGCGGGCTTGACGCCATGGCTTCGCAGACGAATGGGAATGGCAGCAATGCGTCACCAGACAAACCCTGAGTGCGGCGCGTCTCGTCGCGGCGCACTCGCGGATATCCAACGATGGAAGGGGAAGTAAACCATGCTCGGAATCACTCGCAGGAGTATCGTAGTCGCGGCCGGAGTGCTCGCCGCCGCATTCTTGGCCATTCAGCCCGCGGCTTTCGCGCAGGACGCATCCACCGGCCAGTCTTCTCCAGATCTTCCGAAGGCCAGCCAGACCACCACGCCGCCTCAGACCGAACCTCCCAAGCCCGATCCGGTCGAGGAAGCTGCCTATAAGGCATTTTTCGATTCGTCTTCCGGTAAGCCCGAGGACGAGATCCAGCTCGGCGAAGCCTTCGTCGCGAAATATCCCAATAGCAAATACGATGAGTCGGTCTACGCCCGCCTCACCCAAGCCTACTTGACCGAGAACAAGCTCGACAAAATGTATGCGGCGGGCGACAAGGCTCTGACCCTCAATCCGGACGATGCCACCGTGTTGGTCGTCATCGGATGGACCATCCCGCACAATTACGATCCTAACGACATGGACGCGGACCGCAAGCTCGACAAGGCTGAAGGCTACGAAAAGCACGCCATCGTCCTGCTGGGCACCATGGCCAAGCCCGCGGCGATGACTGACGACGAGTTTGCGAAAGCCAAGAACTCCGCTCTCTCGCAGGCCCACGCCGGTCTCGGTTTGGTATATTTCCGGCGCGGGGATTACGACAATTCGGTCAAAGAGCTGACGCTTTCCGAACAACTCGCTTCCCAGCCCGATCCCACCGATTTCTTCGTCATGGGTGTCGATTTGCAGCAGCAGAAGAAATTTTCCGAAGCGGCCGACGCCTTTACCAAGTGCGCCAATATCCCCGGCGGTTTCGTCGCCAGGTGCAAGCAGATGGCCGATCAGGCCAAGAAGTCCGCTGCTTCGCAGCCCAAGTAAAACCAGTCGTTTCGTGAGGCACACCTAGCGATGACCGAAGATGAGCGCGCGGAATTGGAGTCCATCCTCGGTCATCGCTTTCAGCGCGCCGAAAGTCTCGAACGCGCGCTGACCCATCGTTCTCATCGCCAGCTTACCCATGCCTATGACAATGAGCGTCTAGAATTTCTCGGCGATCGCGTCCTCGGCCTGGTCACCAGCGAGCAACTCTGCCGCTCTTTTCCCGATTGGGATGCGGGACAGCTCTCCAAGGGGCTGGCCCGCTTGGTCAGCGCCACCTCCGTGCATTGCGCGGCCCAGCGCTTGAATTTGGGCGTGCACCTGCGTTTGGGCGCGGGTGAAGAAAAGACCGGCGGCCGCGAAAAAAAACGACTGCTTGCCGATGCCTTTGAAGCCATCGTCGGCGCCATCTATCTGGATGCCGGACTCGAAGCCGCCGCCGCATTTCTCCGCCGCTCCCTGCTCGATCCCGCTTTCTCGAGTCATGCCGAGGGGCATGGTCTGGCCGTCTCCGATCACAAGTCGGCTTTGCAGGAATGGCTGCAGCAGCGCGGGCGCGGCCCAGTGGAATATCGAATCGGCGGCGAATCGGGCCCCGAGCATGAGAAACTTTTTGCGGTCGAAGTCTGGCACTCGGGCCGGCGCCTGGCTGCCTCCGAGGGACGCACCAAAAAAGAAGCCGAGCAGGAATCCGCTCGCCTGGCCTTGGCGGAGCTCAAAGCCGCATCGGGAGACGCCTGAAAAAATTCCATGTCATCCGCTCCGCCGCCTGCTGCGTCTTCCATAACTCCTCATTCTGAGTTTCACCGGCGATCTCCCACGCCGCTAGCCGAGTATGCCGAATCGTTTCTCGTCACCATTCTTCTTGCGCTGTTCATCACCACTTTCATTGTGCAGGCCTTCAAAATTCCTTCGCAGTCCATGGAGCCGACGCTCCTGGTAGGCGATCACGTGCTGGTGAACAAGTTCATTTTGGAAGGCACCGGTGCTTGGTACGAAAAGCTGCTGCCATATCGCCCGATCCGCCGGGGCGACATCATTGTGTTCAAATTTCCTTACGACGATCATCCGCACTACGTCAAGCGCGTGATCGGTTTGCCAGGAGACCACCTTCGGATAATTGATGGCCAGGTGTTTGTGAATGGCGAACGGCTGATCGAGCCTTACGTCATTCACGATCCGGCCGCGGAAGATCCCTTCGGCATGAATTTCCCCCCCACCGATCGCTACTATCTTTACATCGGTTTGCGCGCCGAGTGGGCCGAACGCCTGGCCGACTACGTGGACCGCAATGAGCTTGTGGTCCCGCGCGGGAAATTTTTCGTGATGGGCGACAACCGTGACCAAAGCTCCGATAGCCGCTACTGGGGTTTCGTCGATCGCGGCGCTATCGTCGGCCGGCCCGCCTTGATCTACTGGTCGGTACGCGCCACTTCGCGCGATTACACCGACCGCGGCCTGGGCGGCGCCATGGCCGGAATTTGGGAATCTCTTCGCCACCTCCCCAGCCAGACCCGCTGGCGGCGCATGTTACGCGAAGTTCATTGAGCGAAAGTCTTCACATAGAGACCGCTGCGGAACTTCATTCGGCGGAAAGGATTCACCGGCCGCGCGAGCTTCTCGCTGGTTCGCCGCGACGCTTGCATTTGATCTTGCATGCAGCTTCCTTCCTGCATAGTCTCAATGGGCTGAGACGCCGCGGGTGCTTTCTGCATCGCATTGCAATTCAGCGTTCGAGACCACGTGTCTGACTCCACTCCAGAGATACCCACCGCCGTCCCGGGCCACGCTGCCGGGCTGCCCCCGGTGCGCCCGCGCCATCGCTCGTGGCTGCGGGCGATTGTCCTCCTGTTCGTAATTCTGTGGATTGCCAACGCTGGAATTTCGCTGCTGGTCGAACACACCAGCCTGAAATCGCGGCTCACCGCGCACCTCGCCGCGTCCTTCGGACGGCCCGTCGAAGTCCAGCACTACGAGTTCAGCCTTTGGACCGGGCCGGCCCTGCGTGCCGATTTCGTTACGGTTCGTGATGATCCGCGCTTTGGCCACGAATATTTTCTCCGCGCCGAATCACTCACGGTTCGTCTGCGCTGGAGCAGCCTGTTGCGCGGGCATTTCCAGCTCGGCACTCTGTCTCTCTCTCATCCGAGCCTGAATCTGGTGCGCGAACCCGGCGGCGACTGGAATCTCGAGGAATGGCTGCCCCATCCCACGCCCGCCGTTCCCCCTGCGCCCGCCGCGCCTGGATCTCCCGCATATTTTCCGCAGCGGCGCGACTCTACGCTTCGCTTCCAGAAGATTTTGGTCGACGATGGCCGCATCAATTTCAAGCGTGGCGACGAAAAATTGCCGTTTGCATTCATCAACGTAGCCGGCAGCCTGGAAACCGACGGCCCGGGGCGTTGGCGGCTCGATCTCGCCGCCGAACCGTCTCGTTCGTCCGTCGTTCTGCAGCAGGCCGGAATGCTGCGCCTCTCTGGCCATCTCGGCGGCGTGTCGTCGCGCTTGCGGCCCGCGGTGCTGGATCTTTCCTGGAGCGGTGCATCGATCTCCGATGTGCTTCGCCTCGTGCGCGATAATGACTACGGCGTCCGCGGCCGCGCTGACTTGGCCATCAACGCTCGCGCCGAGGTCGACTCCTGGACGCTCCTGGGCCATGCCAATCTAACGCAGCTTCATCGCTGGGATTTGAACGCCCGCACCGACAATCCTTCGCTCAGCCTCTCGGCGCGCGCTATGCTCGACTGGCAGGATTTGCGGTTCGATCTCAGTCAGGCCCGGATTGATTTACCTCATTCACACGCGGATTTGACCGCGACGCTCGATTGGAGCAACTCTCCGCAGACACGCATGCAAATCGCTCCGGCCACCTTTGCCCGCGCGGACTCCGTCGAATTCGATCTCGGCGACGCGCTCGCCTGGATTCGCGCGTTCCATGCCGGCGTAGCCAGCGATATTTCTCTGAACGGATATGGCAAAGCGGAAATCGCTTTTCGCGGCTGGCCATTGCGATTGAGCCACGCTTCAGTAAATCTTGGCGACGCGACTCTCTCCGGAGTGCCGCTGCGCGTTCCCGTCCGGCTCGCTCCTGTATCGGCGCAGTACGATCAAGGAATCTTGGCGCTTTCGCCAGTGGTGCTCGCGTTCGGCAAAGGCGACGGCGCGCTGCGTTGGGAGAGTTCGCCAGTTCGCGCCGCGGCCCCTGGCCGCGCGGGTGCCGCGTTGCGTCTTTCCGGCAATGTCGCTCACGTGCGCGATCTCCTCGCTTCCGCGGGCGCGTTCGGCTGGAGTTTGGCGCGCGGCTGGGATCTCGAGGGACCGTTGCGCTGCGATCTTCGTTGGGATGCTTCCGCGTTACCCTGGAATGAAGCGGCTGTCGGCACGGTTGATCTGGGCGGCGACTCGGGGGGAGCCACGCTGCGCGCTCCGTTTCTCAATCAGCCTGTCGAGCGAATTCGGGCGCGCGCCGAATGGACGCCCGTCATTCACCACATTTCACTTACTTCCGCGCAAGCTTTCGGTGCCCAATGGAGCGGTGCGTTCGATCGCCGGAATCCCCCTGACGAATGGAAATTCTCTCTCGCAGCCGACACGATCTCCGCCGTCGAACTCGATCGTTGGCTCAATCCTCGCTGGCGCGAAAGTTTTCTCGACCGCATGCTTCCATTCCTCAGTTCCCGAGCGCCGTACTACGCCGCGCCGGAAAGTCTTCGTGCCGCCGGACACCTCACCGTTGCCGAATTCGCGCTCGCGCCCTGGACGCTTCGCCGTCTCGAAGGCGAATTGAAGATTGATGGCCGCCGCCTGTCGCTCGATGGCGCTGCCGCGCAATTCTACGGTGGCAGCGTTACCGGATCCTTGCGGGCTGATCTCTTATCCGTGCCCGCTTATCGCGGCGATTTCACTTTCACACATGTTGACCTTGCTGCGCTCTCGGCTGCATCGCCGGGACTATCGAGCGCCTTCACTGGGTCGGCCTCTGGCCAATTGTCGCTCAATGCTCAGGGAGCCGGCCGCGCCGATGCCGCTGCGTCGCTCGAGTGCCAGGGGCGCGCGCAGTTTGAAAATCCGGCGCTTCGCGGCATTAGTCTCGTGGATTCTTTTCGCGCGCGCTCCGCGCAGCCCGGAGTCAGCGAGTTCCGCCACGCTTCGGCATCGTTCGCATGTCGCGGCGGGAAAATTTCCGTTTCGTTTCTCTCGCTCGCCGACGCGGAGGGAGAATTGAGCGCCTCAGGCGCGGTGGACTATGCGAGGCATCTCGACTTTCGTCTTCGCCGCCTCCAGCCGGGCCCCGCCGCCCGCGATATTTCCGGCGTCGCTGATTCGTCCGGCACCGCGACTCCCGATGACGCCAACGCCGGCGCCTCCTTTCATTTGACAGGCACGCTCGCCGATCCACGAATCAGCGGTGTCAGTCCGCCGGCAGAGTAAGACCATCTTCGTCGATCTGCGGCCGCATCGTGTTTGCCTCGTTCGCACCCGTGTGCTAGCGTTTTCCTGATGCGCCGCAATGTCCGTCTTCGCTTCGGTTCGTACGGCGCCGCGATCTTCGCCGCCGCTTGTTTTTCTTTCCTCCTGCTGGTATTCCCCGCGCCCGCTTCGCAGAAATTGCGCCTCGCGCCGAAATTCATCCAGGGCCAATCGTTTCGCTATCGCATCGCGGTTCACACCGTGGTTTCCGGCAACACCACCACTCCGATCGTGAATCCCGAGGGCGCTTCCCTCGTCAAACGGTCCGTGAACCTCGAGATTCGCATCGAAGTGCTGGACGCATCGTCCGCCGCCGCTGCCGCATCACCGCTGCGCGCTCGCCTGCGGCTCACCGCCGGGAAGTCCAGCTCCACATCCGAGACCGATGCGTACGATCCAGCGGCCGCTGCGCTCGATGCGGGTTATGACCAGTTCGAGGGCCGCTCATTCGAATTCTCTGTCTTGCCGGACGGCGTTCTTTCCGGTTTTGCGGGTCTCGAAGACGTGCAACCTCGCATTCCCATCGAAGCGGCGTTGCGCACCTGGATCTCACGAATCATTTCGGCCGACAGTTTTCCCGGTGGCGGCATCGCTATCGGCCAGCGCTGGACAGCGGAAAAGCCCGTCGTCGGCGCTCCGCTGCGCGGCCTGATGTGGCGGGCCGAATCGTCGTATCTTCGCGACGAACCCTGCCACGCAACGGACACCACGCTCGCCGGAGGGAGGGCGGCAGCGTCCGTGTCATCCGATTCCGAAGCATCCACTCCAACCGCGCCCGACCCGCTCCCAGACACCTGCGCGGTAGTCCTCACGCGCTTCGCCGTGGTCCGTCATGGCGGTTCGCATGGCGACCTCACGCCTGACGATTACATCCACAATGGCCTGCGGACCTCCGGCACATGGACCGGTAGCGGCGAGACACTTGATTCCATTTCGCTCTCCACCGGGATGCTGACCGTCTCCACCGAAACTGTTTCGCAGGAAATGGACTACCAGGTTCGCAGCGCGCAGACTGGCTCGACGCTGCACTACAAAGGCAAAACCAGCAGCCAATCGCAAATCACGCTGCTGCCGCAGAGTTCCGCGCCGGCCCAGTCCCCCTAGTCCCGCCGTTCGTTTCGCGATGCGGTATAATGAAGGTTTTAAGCAATGCCTGACTTCCGCGCTGAGGCGCCCTGAGCATGGACTTCAAACTATCCAGCACTTATGAACCGCGCGGAGACCAGCCCGCCGCCATTTCCCAGATCCTTCGCGGCATCAATGACGGCGACCGCCATCAAGTGCTGCTCGGCGTCACCGGCTCCGGCAAGACCTTTACGATGGCCAAGGTTATCGAGCGCATCAATCGTCCCGCGCTGGTGCTCGCGCACAATAAGACCCTGGCTGCGCAGCTCTTCCATGAGTTCAAGACCTTCTTCCCGCAGAACGCCGTCGAATATTTCGTCAGCTATTACGATTACTATCAGCCCGAAGCCTACGTTCCCTCCAGCGACACTTACATCGAAAAAGAATCGACCATCAACGACGAGCTCGATAAGCTGCGCATGAGCGCCACGCGCTCCCTTTTCGAGCGCCGCGACGTCATCATCGTCGCCTCGGTTTCCTGCATCTATGGCATCGGTTCGCCCGAGGCCTATTACGGCATGATGTTGATGCTCGAAAAGGGCCAGTCCATCGCCCGCGAAGCGATTCTTCGCAAGCTCGTCGAAATTCAATACGAGCGTTCCGAGGATCTGCGCCGCGGCACCTTTCGCGTCCGCGGCGATACCATCGAAATTTATCCGCCCTACGACGATCTCGCGATCCGCATCGAGATGTTTGGCAGCCAGATCGAAACGCTTCGCAAAGTGGATCCCCTCACCGGGAAAATTCGCATCAGCGAAGGAGAGATCACGCGTGTGCCGATCTACCCGAAGACGCATTATGTGCTGCCGGCCGCGCAGCGCGAGCGCGCCATTCAGGGCATCTACGAAGAGCTGGATTGGTGGAAGCACGAACTCGGCAAGCAAGGGAAGATCGTCGAGTCCCAGCGCGTGGTGCAGCGCACCCATTTCGATATTGAAATGATGCGCACCATCGGCTATTGCCACGGCATCGAAAATTATTCGCGCCATCTTTCCGGACGCTTGCCTGGTGAAGCTCCTCCGACGCTACTCGATTATCTTCCGCAGGATTATTTGCTCGTCGTCGACGAGTCGCATCAGAGCATCCCGCAGGTTCGCGGCATGTACCACGGAGACCGTTCGCGCAAGCAAACGCTCGTGAACTATGGTTTTCGCATGCCTTCGGCTCTCGATAATCGCCCGCTCACGTTCGAGGAATTCGAGCATCGCACCAATCAAGTTGTGTATGTCTCAGCCACACCGGGCCCCTATGAACTGACTAAGACGGGCGGAGTGGTAGTCGAACAAGTTATTCGGCCGACCGGCTTGGTCGATCCCGAAGTCGAAGTGCGCCCCGTGAAAGGGCAGGTGGACGATCTGCTCGAGGAAATTCGCACCCGCGCCGAACGCAACGAGCGCGTGCTGGTCACCACGCTCACCAAGCGCATGTCGGAAGATCTCGCGGAATATTTCGCCGAAGTCGGCGTGCGCTGCCGCTACCTGCACTCGGAAATCGAGACGCTCGAACGCATCCGCATTCTGCGCGATCTGCGCCGTGGCGAATTCGATGCGCTCATCGGAATCAATTTGCTGCGCGAAGGCCTGGATCTACCCGAGGTTTCCCTGGTCGCTATTCTCGACGCCGATAAGGAAGGCTATCTGCGCAGCGCCACGTCGCTGATTCAGACTATCGGCCGCTGCGCTCGCCATCTGGATTCGCGCGCCATTCTTTATGCGGATACGATGACCGATTCGATGCGCCAGGCCATGGGCGAGACCAGCCGGCGGCGCGCAAAACAGGAAGCCTACAACCGTGAAAACAACATCACGCCGGAATCGGTGACCAAATCCACGGACATGTCTCTGGCGGCGATCGTCGCGGCGGATTATCTGACGGTGCCGACAGGCGATGTGGTGCTCGAGGACGTGAAAGATGAGGCTAGCCTGCGCCATGCGCTCGAACAGATGGAAGCGCAGATGCGCGAAGCCGCGAAGAATTTCGAGTTCGAGCGTGCCGCCGGCCTCCGTGACAAGATTCGCGCGCTGAAACAGCGCGATTTAGGCGCGCTGTTTGAGCCAGCGGCTCCGGAGCCAGGCATCGCGCCCGCACCAGCGAATGCGGCAGG
>JBAVQT010000571.1:0-7059 GCA_049694295.1 Candidatus Acidiferrales bacterium | reverse complement strand
GCTACTTTTTTGCTCGGCGGCCTTCGCGCAGGCGAACGCGGGGAATACGTCGTTGCTGACGTCGCCCACCTTTGCGCTGACGGCGAGTCCCTTGGCCACGAGTTACGGGCTCTCTCCCGGGTTGACGGCCCTGGCGCTCGAGCCCGCGCCGGCAGCCACCCCGAGCGCGCTTCCGTCCGCGCCAGTGGCAAACGCCGCAGCGAATGCGCAGGAAGTTTACGGCGTGTATCAGGAATATCCGATGCAGGTTTTCGTCGGCTACACGTTTACGCGCTTTTATGAAATACCGTCATTCGCCAAGAACTTGAATGGATTCGATCTGGGCGTGGCGTACTACTTCAACAATTGGATTGCCGCTGACGGTGAGTTCGCCATGGGATTTGGTTCCCAGTCGGGCGAATCCGCGCATCTCTGCTTCGGCGGCGGTGGCGCGCGAGTTCGCTGGGCCGGTCCCCGAGGGATCGAGATTTGGGGCCACGGACTGGCGGGGCACTCGTGCTTCGTGCCGCAGACGCCCTACGGCGGGCAGAGCGCATTTGCGTTTGAAGGCGGGGCGGGAGTGGACATCAACGCGCATCACCGGCGGTTCGCGTACCGAATTCAGGGCGACGCGGTGGGGACGCGGTTTTTCGGAACGTATCAATACAGCCCGCGCATCACAGCGGGAATCGTTATCAAGTTCTAACTTTTTAGCGATGCATTTGAAGTTGGCCGCCGCGACATCGGTGGAGTTCCCTCGCTCGTTCGTTGGCTCGTTGCTGGACACCGCCTGAAATCCTACAGTTTGTATCCAATCTTGCGCACGAATTCGCGCCGCTGCCTGACATCCTCCGGCCCTTCCACGGCTTTGGGCGGTTCGCCATCGACGACGCCCATCACGCCGCGGCCCTGCGCGGTCTGCACGACGATTACCTCCACTGGATTGGCCGTGGCGCAATAGATCGAGCAGACCTCGAAACAATCGCGCACTCGGGTCAAAAGATTGATGGGATAGGCGTCGCGGACCAGTAGTACGAAGAGATGGCCGGCACCGACCGCTCGCGCGTTGGCAATGGCGGCGCGGCGCAATTCGTCATCATTGGCCTCGACGCGAACCAGGCACGGTCCCGAAGCCTCATTGAACGCCACGGCAAATTTTGCGGCCGGCACGGTGTTGACCACTACTTCGTAGAGATCTTCAGCCGTTTTAATGAAGTGGGATTGGCCCAAGATCAGATTGGCGCCTTCGGGGATTTCCAGGCGGACGCTCAAGAGTTCCATATTGCTCCTCGATCGAGTGAAAGATGCCAGCCGCGGAATTTGTTTCCGAGTGCGCGACGGCTACCGCGCTGGAAGTCCATTATCAGCACTGTCGCACTGACGAGCAACTGTCACTCGAGAAAGAAGGAGCACGGCCCGGTGCGTGCTGGTTGGGAATCACATGATTCTCAGACCGGGAACGATTCAAGTGCATCTAACGGTGCAGCGCCTAACGATTCGCGATCGAGCGGGTGACGAATCCATGTGGATTAGAACGCTCCAGCAGGGGAAGCGGTTTCTTAAGATAGTTTTTGGATTTACGCTGCTGGCGCTTGGACTAATCATGATCCTGACGCCGGGTCCGGGCTGGCTGACGATATTGCTGGGATTGGGTGTGCTGGCTGCGGAATTCGTCTGGGCGCGGAGATTGCTCGATCGTCTGAAGGCGCAGGGAGGCCGGCTCCGGGACGCGGTACTGCAGCGCCAGCCGGTGGACCGCAACTGATGGGAATCTGTTCCATCCCCTCTTTCCGGTTTCCGTGCGTCACACAAGTGTGTTCTTATTCCTTACTGATAGCGTAAGGAGGAAGCGGTGGGTGAGCGATTGAAGACATGGGCTGGGAAATGGGCGCTGATCACCGGCGCCAGCGCGGGGATTGGGCTTTCACTGGCGCGGGAGCTGGCAGCAGGCGGCGCGCATCTGGTGCTGACGGCGCGCCGAACCGACCGGCTTGAGACCATCGCCGGCGAACTGGCATCGCGGCACAAAATCAAGACGGAGATTATCACCGCGGATCTCACGCGCGCCGCGGCTCCCGCCGAAATTTTTTCGTTCACGTCGGGGAAGGGCATCGAGATCGAACTACTGGTCAATAATGCCGGCTTTGGCGCGTTTGGCCTGAGCCACGAAATCCCCGTGGAGCGGCAGATGGAGATGATTCAGGTGAATTGCGCGGCAGTGGTGCAGCTGACCGCGCTATACGTCCCCGCGATGGTGACGCGAGGCCACGGCGATGTGTTGATCGTGGCGTCGGTGGCCTCTTTTCAGGCTGTGCCGTTTAATTCTGTTTACGCCGCGACCAAAGGGTTCGACCTGCTATACGCCATGGGAATTGCCGAGGAATTGCGCGATGCGGGAGTGCGCGTGTGCGCGCTTTGCCCGGGCTCGACGGAGACGGAATTTCAGCAGGTGGCTCATCAGCCCGACCGCCTGATGCGCGTGGCGGAAAGCGCCGACAAAGTGGCGCGCGTGGGTCTGGGGGCGCTGGCGAAGGGAAAAAGCTACGTGGTTTCCGGGGGGCGCAATCGGATGATGGTGGAGGCGCAGCGGCTGGCTCCGCGAGCCTTTGTGACGCGGATGGCTGGCAAGATGATGAAGCCTTCCGATAAGCCCTAAGTTCGAGGAAAAGTCCGGATGACGGCAGGAGCCGTCGAGTGAAAGCCGCGAGCGATGGATGTGCCGATCCGGTGCAGCAGGCCCAGCGTTTTGAACCCCTCTCGTCGAAGCTCTTCCTGCCGATAGGCTATTCAGGGGTACCCCATGCCGAGTCGCGCCTTTATTGTGGACGATGATCCCGCTACATGCGAGCTAGTGGAGACGGTGATGAACGCGACGGGCGTGGATGTGCTGGCATTGACGGCCAGCACGGAAGCACCCGCGCGGCTGCGCGCAGAGAAATTTTCATTGGCACTTTTTGACATGCGAATGGCGGCGCCGGACGGCATGGAGCTGGCGCGGCAGGCGCGCGCGTCGGGACTAAATAAAATGACGCCGATCATCCTGCTGAGCGACGACACGAGCACGACTGCCGTGTTGCAGGGATTTGAAGCGGGCGCCACTTTTTTTCTTTATAAGCCGATCGACAAGAGCCGGCTGCAGAAATTGATTCGCGCGACGCAAGGCGCCGTCGAGCACGAGCGGCGGCGATTCCGGCGGGTTCCACTGCAGACGCGCGTCCAGCTCACCTTTCAAAACAAAGAGTACGAGGGTCTCACGATTGATATCAGCTTGAACGGGTTGCTGGCCGACGTGCGCGGCGACATTCCGGCGGGGTCATCCGTGCAGGTGAGCCTGTTTCTGTTTGGTGAGTCGAAACCGGTGGTGGGTATGGGATCGGTGATGCGAGTGGTGGGCGGGAAAATGGGAATTCAGCTGAATCAACTTTCGATCGCCGAAAGCGGGCGGCTACAGGATTTTCTATTGCCGATGATCTTACAAAGCAGCTTCGAAGCCACGCCCGCGCACGCGTAGAGCCGAGACATCGGGATTCGCGCGTGCCGCGGGCCAGCGCAAGTGCGGGGGAAGCGGCTACTCGTCGTCGGTTCCCTTGGCTTTGGCGAGGCGCTCGATCACCGACAGGTCTTCGAGGGTGGTGGTGTCACCGGAAACGCCGCCCTTGATTGCGACTTCGCGCAATAGACGGCGCATAATTTTCCCGCTGCGAGTCTTGGGCAGCACATCGGCAAAGCGAACCTCGGAGGGCCGCGCGATGGTACCGATAGTGGCGGCCACGTGCTCGCTCAGAGCGGCACGCAATTCCTTGGAGTGCGCCTGTCCGGCCCGCAGAGTGACGAAACAGACGATGGCTTCACCTTTGATTTCGTCGGGCTTGGCGACCACGGCAGCTTCAGCGACCGCCGCATGGCTCACCAGCGCGCTTTCGATCTCCATGGAACTGAGGCGATGGCCGGCTACCTTGATGACGTCATCGACGCGGCCGAGCACCCAGATATAGCCGTCCTGATCGCACTGCGCGGCATCACCAGCAAAATAAACTCCTGGAATGCGCTCCCAATAGTCGCGGCGGTAGCGGTCGTCGTCGCCGAAAATCGTTCGCAGCATCGAAGGCCAGGGCCGTTCGATGGTCAGATAGCCCGTCTCGCCGGGTGGCACCGGCTCTCCCCGCAGATTCACCACGCGGGCTGCGATACCGGGCAGTGGCAAGGTGGCCGAGCCCGGTTTAGCGGGCGTTGCGCCGGGCAGCGGCGAAATCATGATCGCGCCGGTCTCGGTCTGCCACCAGGTGTCCACGACGGGACAACGGTTTTTTCCCACGGCTTCGGAATACCATTTCCAGGCGGCGGGATTGATGGGTTCTCCGACCGTGCCCAGGAGGCGCAGGCTGGAGAGATCGTGCGAATCTATCCATTCGTTGCCCCAGGCCATGAAGGCGCGCACTGCCGTCGCCGAGCTGTAGAAAATCGAAACTTTATAACGCTCGACTATCTCCCAGAACCGATCGCGCTTGGGATGGTCGGGAGCGCCTTCGTACATCACGATGCTGGCTCCGCATGCCAAGGGGCCGTAGACGATATAGCTGTGGCCAGTGACCCAGCCGATATCCGCGGTGCACCAATAGATATCGTCTTCATTCAGATCAAAAATCATCTGGGTGGTCCACATGCAGCCCAGCAAGTATCCGGCGGAAGTGTGCAGCACGCCTTTGGGCTTGCCCGTGGTGCCGCTGGTGTAGAGGATGTAGAGCGGATGTTCGGAATCAAGCTCTTCCGGCGGACAATCTTTGGAAGCTTGCGCTTCCAGATCGTGCCACCAGAGATCTTTCGCCTCATTCCATTTCACTTGCTCGCCGGTGCGCTTGACGACGATGGAGCGCTCGATGGTGGGGCATTTCGCCAGGGCCGCGTCCGCGGTGTCTTTCAGTGGCACGATTTTGCCGCGCCGAAATCCACCGTCTGCGGTGATCAGTATTTTAGCTTTGGCGTCGGAGATGCGGTCTGCCAGGGCGGTGGCGCTGAAGCCGCCGAATACGACGGAGTGCACGGCGCCAATTCGCGCGCAGGCCAGCATGGCGATGGGCAGCTCGGGGATCATGGGCATGTAGATGGCCACGCAATCGCCGGTTTTTACTCCCAGCGAAATGAGACCGTTTGCGAACTTGCAAACGCGAGCGAGAAGCTCGGTGTAGGTCAATTGCAGGGTCGCGCCGTCTTCGGCTTCCCACATCAAGGCAGGTTTGTTGCCGTTTTTCTCGATATGGCGGTCGAGGCAGTTGTAGGAAACGTTCAGTTTTCCACCGACGAACCACTTGGCGTGGGGCAGATTCCATTCCAGCACGGTGTGCGGCGCCTGGAACCAATCCAGCAACTTGGACTGCTCGCTCCAAAACGCCTGAGGGTCGCTCTGCGCCTTGGCATACATCTCGCGGTATTGCTCGAGCGAACGGACGCGCGCCTTTTTGCTGAAATCTTCAGGCGGGGCAATCGCTTTCTCATTCAGAATATGCGGGTCGAATTCTTGCATCGCTCCTCCCAGGAGTGGGCGAAGATGGGTTGGAATGGCGCGGGTCGGGCCGTGGATGCCAACGCCAGGCGCGTCCCTACGGTATTGAATTGGCACGATTTGGTCAAGGAGGCTGGGTATAGCACTTGGGCGGGAAACTCCGGGAACTTTCCACCCCAGTTGCCGGAATATGTAACTAGGAACAGGGCGGGCCGTCCAATCCGATGGTGCAATGAGCCAGGCAACCGAGCTAACGGACGACCATCTGCTCCGGCGGATGATGGACGGCGACGAAGAGGCCTTTACGCAGATGTATCGGCGGAGGCAGCCGCCGCTGTATCGGTTTGCGCTGCATATGAGCGGCAATACGGCGATCGCGGAAGACGTGACCCAAGAGGTTTTCATGACTCTGATACGCGACCTGAAGCGGTTCGACCCGGCGCGCGGCACATTGGGCGGGTTTCTCTTCGGCATTGCGCGAAATCATCTTCGCAAGCGGTGGGCGCAGGAGCAGAGGCTCGTGCCTTTGCCCGAAGCGGCGGGCGAGATCTACCCGCAGCATTCGCTGGGCTCGCAGGGCGGCAATGGAACTGGGCGCAGCGACGACGAATACGGAGCCGTGGAGCGAGCGGCGCGGTTGCGGCAGGCGATCGCCACGCTGCCGGAAAACTATCGCGAGGCGCTGGTGCTGTGCGAATTGCAGGAAATGAGTTACGAGGCGGCCGCCGCGGCGCTGGATTGCCCGATCGGAACGGTTCGCTCGCGGTTGCATCGCGCGCGCGCCTTGCTGATCGAAAAATTGCGCGAGGCGGAAGCTGTGAGGCGCGTCTCGGCTTGAGTTGATGCGAATGAGAGTGAGAACGATATGACCGACGAAAACAACGAAGCTTTGCCGCCGCTGGATTGCGCTGAATTCGCGGCAATTCTGCCCGATCTGGATCGAGCGGGAGCGCCGGAGTCCGAGCGTCGCGACGCCGCGCTGGCCCACGCCGAATCGTGCAGCCAGTGCGCGGCGTTGCTGACGGAATCGGAATCGCTCGATTTCGGGCTGCACTCGCTGGCGCGGCGAGATGCGCTGATCGGGGCGCCGCCTGGAATGGAGGCCGGCCTGCGTCAATATTTTCGCCGAGAGAGGGAAACGGCTGCGCGGCGAGGCACGCAACGGCTGGCCAGCACTCTGGCGATCGCCGCGGCGGCGCTGTTGGCGGTCGGGCTTACGCTGCATTATAGGGAAACGCGCGCGCCTGGTGGGCCAGAGATGAACAACAATGCTTCGATGCAAAGGCCACAGCCGGCTGCGGGGTCCGGCATCTCGCCCGCGGATTCGCAGCAATCTGCGGCGTCCGCAGAGGCGGCAGGCGACGCGGACGATTCTTCGTCATCGACGGGAACGGAATACGCTTCGGCTTTCGTTGCGGTGCCGTACGCGGAGGATTCGGCGGAATTGCAAAATGGCTCGGTGGTGCGGGTAATGCTGCCGCGCGCGGCGCTAGCTTCGCTGGGAATGTCGGCAGCGTATTCAGGAACGGCGGAGCGAATTCCCGCCGACGTGGTGTTGAGCGAAGACGGGACGCCGCAGG
>JBAVQT010000570.1:0-6099 GCA_049694295.1 Candidatus Acidiferrales bacterium | reverse complement strand
CCGGGCGCGAGCGTCTGTTCGGCCACTCCTCTGCTTCTCACCGGCCCGGTCACCGATCCAAACAGCCAAGCGGCGTTTTATCCCGCGGAGATTGCCGCTGCGGGCGGTTGCGGCAGTCCGTTCGCAGGCGGCCTGATCACCGCCGCCGCACTGAGTGGGGGCGCTTCAGCCGTCGCGCTATTCGGCAACGTAAAGTTCGGAGGCGTAAATATTCTCCCGCCGCCCTTGAACGGATTCCCAGAGGACGGCGTTCCCCTGCCGTCGACTTTCCAGGGTCTGGCCTCCGTGATTGGCAACTATCCCACCTCCGAAAAAGGGAGCATCTATTCGCTCAAGCTCGACCACATCTGGAATGCGAAAAATACGACCTCGCTTCGCGCCATGGTTTCGCCTTACACCACCTCGGGCATTCAAGTGGACGCGCAAAATCAGACCTTCGGGCAGAATGCTGGCAATCGCACCTCCGATCAGCAGACCCGCGACTTGGCCATCATCGCCCAGCACACCACCTC
Organism: Candidatus Acidiferrales bacterium; assembly: GCA_049694295.1. Classification (GTDB taxonomy): domain Bacteria; phylum Acidobacteriota; class Terriglobia; order Acidiferrales; family UBA7541; genus Palsa-295. Next base: position 5,587 of record JBAVQT010000570.1, on the reverse strand, counting down.
GATAGCGGACAATTTATTCAACGAATTCCGTTTTCAGTTTGCGCGCCGCGGCCTGCACTATGGTTTCTCCGACTTGTTCGGCGGTGATTTTCCAGCCGACAATATCGCCGGCACGGGCTTCCTCGGGCGCGAGCCGTTCACCACCGAAGACCGCATCGAGCGTCGCTTCCAGTTCACCGACAACATCACTTGGACGAAAGGAACTCACACGCTCAAGTTCGGCGCAGATACCAACCTGATTCAGCTGCGCTCGGGCGCCAGCCAGGTCTTCACGTTGAACTACGGCGGCGTTTTCAATTTCGGATCTCTCTCGGCCGATTCGTTGTCTCCTCTTTTTGCCGGCCTTCCCGGCTTTTCCGCCGTCCAAGCCTATGGCTTGGGTATTCCGACTGTTTTTTTTCAGGGAGTCGGCGAGTCCAAGCGCCTCTTCGACAATAAAACTCTGGGCGTCTTCGCGCAGGATAGCTGGAAGCTCAATCGCAATCTGACCGTCAACTATGGCCTGCGCTACGACATCGAATGGCTGCCCACCTTCACCCCCGGCACCGCCATCAACGCCGCCGCCGAGAAAGCCTTTGGCGTCGTGGAAGGAATCCCCACCGATTCCAATAATTTCGCGCCGCGCATCGGCATCGCCTGGGATCCCTGGGGCAATGGCAAGACGGTCATTCGAGCCGGTTACGGATTTTTCTACGACCATCCTGCGCTCGCGCTAGCCTTCCTTTCCACCGCCGAAGACGGTTCGCTCTCCGCGCTTCTCGAAGCCGCTGGCGGTTCGCCGTCGAATGCGGACCTCAACAACCCGGCAAACGCCGCTGCCTTGAATGCCTCCTCGATTTTCCAGGGCATTCTTTCCAGCTCGAATCCCAACGCCGTCGTGCCGGGAGTGCCTTCGATCACCAGCTGCTCCACGGCCTCGCCGACCATGTGTTATGGAGCGGCAGGAGCGGCCTTCGGTGGAGGACCGCAGATTTTTGGTTCCACATTCTCCAACTCTCTCTTCAACCAGCAGCGTTTCTTGACGGTGCAGGGTTACGCGCCGGGCGGCGGTTATCCATTGCCGATTTTGCCTTTCACGATTCCCGTGGCGAAGAATTTCCAATACGCCCTCGCACAGCAGGCCAATCTCACGGTCGAACGCGAACTGGCAAAGGACTGGAAAATTTCCGCGGCTTACACTTTCACGCACGGCACGCACCTGGACCACACGGTAAACCGCAACGTCACCAATCCCGCGCTGCTCGTCGCGAACGACAGCAATGCAGTCCAGGCCGGCCTGGTAACTATCGGATCGAATCCGCTGGGCATCTCCGTGCCGGGCAACGTGGGATGCAACCCCTCGACTTCGGGGCCGGGCAGCGTCCTGGTCCCCTCGGCCGCAGCGGCTGGAGTATTCGGAATTGGTTTTGCGAGCGGGGATTGTTCTGGCGCGCCCGTCAGCAACGGAAGCTCCACTCTCCTTCCCGGCGGCGCTATCGTTACTCCCGCTATATTTAATTTCTTCCGGCCCTCCGGCCCAAATCCTTCGTTCTCGGGTCTCGCGGCGGGTGGCTATCCGCAATTGGTCGGTCTGGCGGGTTCGCTGGGTCTGCCAACTGGATTCGCGGGTGTGCAGGTGCCGTGGAGCGACGTGGACCCTCAGGTCTCCACGGGAAATTCGATCTACAACGCCTTCACCCTCACGGTCACGAAGCGCTTTTCTCGCGGCTTCCAACTCCTTTCCAGCTGGACCTATTCGCACTCGATTGACGACTCGACCGACCTCTCCACGCTCATTTCGCCGCAGGACAATAGTTTTCCTGCACTCGAGCGCGCTAACTCGGATTTCGACCAGCGCCACCGCTGGATCACCAGTGCCGTGTTTCAGTCCCCCTCCTACCCCGGCGACTCCGCTATGTGGAAAAAAATCGTTTCCAACTTCACCATCGCTCCGATCGTCGAGCTTTCTTCCGGCCGTCCCTACAACCTCTTGATCGGCTACGACTCGAACCTCGATTTCGGCTCTTCAACCGGCCGCCCTTCTTTCGTTAAGGATTCCACGCCGCCCGCCGGGTCCACCACGTCTCCCTTCATCAAAGGCGTCGCCTTCACCGCACCCAACGTCTGCGTGGACAGCACGGGCACCCCCTTTTCCTTCCCGAGCACGCTTCCCTATTGGGGCTGCACCGGAGACCTGGGCCGCAACGCCTTCACTCGGCCCGGATTTTTCCAGTTCGATCTCAGAATCGCGCGCAAGATCCCGATCAACGAGCGCTGGAACCTCGAAGTAATCGCCGACGGCTTCAACATGTTTAACCGCTTCAACACCAGCGACGTCAATCCGATCTGCGATCCAACGGCCGGCTCGACCACCTGCGCCGCTGGCCAACCCACGGCGGCATTCGATCCGCGAACGTTCCAGTTCGCGCTGAAAGTGAATTTCTAGCCGGCGGCGAGTCCATGCGTCGCATCCCGGCAAGTTTTGGGAAGCCGTGCATTTCAGGGACTCCGTGGCGCTCCGATTTTCGGTCCTGCCTTATCGCGCAAAGCGGTTTCCTCCGTCCGTCGATTCGCGCTACAGTATTTCGAATCCCAATCGCTTTCGACTCGCTGGAAGGAACTGAAAAGTAACAATGCCGAGCCCTGTCGTCTGGATCGTAATCGCCGCCGTCGTGCTCGCCGCGATCATCGTGGCCGCGCTGGTGCGCTCCACGGCGCGGCGCACCGAATCGCAATTGTCCGATGCGCGGCAGGAAATGCAGAATTCGCTCACCGCGCAGGGCCAGGCCGTGACCTCGCAGCTGAATCACCTGGTTCAGTCCGTAACGCAGCAACTTGGCCAGGTGCGCCAGGAACTACAAACCGGCATTGCCAGCTCGGGCCAGATCACCGCCGATGCGCAGCGCTCCGTCTCGCAGCAGTTGCATTCGGCCACCGAAGCCGTCCGGCAGATCAGCCAGCAGTTGGGCGCGGTGCAAAAGGCGGGAGACGATTTGACGCGGGCGTCACAGACCATGCAGCAAGTGCTGGGCGGCGCGAAATCGCGCGGCACGCTCGGCGAAATCGCGCTCGAGCGGCTGCTCGAGGATTCCCTGCCGCAGATCAATTACTCGCTGCAGCATCGCTTTTCGACCGGCGACATCGTGGACGCGGTGATTCGGAGCGCGGAGCGCCTGCTGCCCATCGACTCCAAATTTCCTCTCGATTCCTATCGGCGACTGGTCGAGACGGGCGAAGAGTCCCGCAAGGAGTTCGCCCAGGCCGTCCGCAAACATGCGGATTCGATCGCGTCGAAATATATTTTGCCCGGCGACCACACTCTGGATATCGCGCTGATGTTCGTCCCGTCGGAAACGATTTATTACGAACTGCTAATGACCGACGATCCCAAAGCCGGGCGCCTCGACGAATATTGCCGGCGCAAAGCCGTGATTCCGGTTTCGCCGAACACTCTTTTTTCCTACCTCAACATGATCCTGATGGGATTGCGCGGAATGCAGATCGAGGAAAACGCGCGCCGGCTGCTGGGAAGCTTGGCGGGCGTGGCGAAACAGATGGACACCTTCAGCGAAGTCTTCGAAAAACTGGGCACGCATCTGCGCCACTCGCAGCAGAGCTACGAAGAGGCGACCAGCCGCCTGGTGAAAACTCAGAATTCGCTGCAGCAGATGTCACAGGGCGCTCTCCCCGAGTCCGGCGCTCTGAATGCGCTCGAGGCGGCCCCGCCAGGCGAATAATTTCGCCGGGCGCGGCGCGATTGTTAGAGAGCCGCTCTCGCGGCTGCCAACAGCGTGCGAAAATCTCCCACCATCGAGGCGTTCAAAATCTTGTCCATTGCCTGCGCGACCTTGGGCGCGTCGCCAGGATGCTTGGCGAGCTTCTCGGAAAGGCCTTCCACGTAGCTTTTGATGTCTTCGGGCGCCGCCGCAGCGGCGGCATTCAGGTAGCGCCGCGCCGCGGGAAGATCGGGCGCGGCGATTAAGTGCGCGCGAAACGAAAAATCGCCCGAACGCACCGTGGCCACTTCGATCGCCGTCAGATTCGGCGCGCCGCCGCTGGTCCGCAGGCGCTGCACGTCGCCGTGCTGAAATCTCAGCACGTTGGGCGATTCGTTTTCCACCACGATCCCGAGCGCCTGGTCCGTGCCCCGCACATCCACGGCCAGCCGGCTTTTCTTTTCCACCGTCAGCGGTGGATTGGGCGGCTCGAATGCCAGCGACACCAGCGTCGTCGTTCCCGTCCACTGCAAATCGGGCACGTCCACGAGAATCTTGGCTGGGCCGGGCGCGGATTGCGGCGCGGGCAGCGCGATAAGGCATTCCGGCGAAGCGGCGAGTACCAGCGCAGGCGCGTCATCGAGCGATACGTGGTTCGCGTCGGCATCGCCGCGAAACGGACCGCCGCAGATTGCGAAGCGGTCCTTCACCGACACGAACGCCGGAACGCTCATCGGCTCGGCGCCCTTTCCCACCGGCCAATTGTCAATGAGCGCCGCGGCAGATGACCCCGAGGCCTTCGCGATCAAATATCCCCCGCCCGCCGGGACTGTGAAAAACGCGCGTCCGGTCGGATCCGTGGTGACGCGCAGATCGCGGCTCAATTCCACCGTAATGCCGGGCGCCAGCTTGCCGTCAATCCCCAGCACGGCAAGCATCGCGGGTCCTCCTGCCACCACGCGCGGCGGAAGAATAATTGTCACTGCCCAGGTGGTTGGCGATTCGGTCTGCGCGCGCGCCATCGGCTGCATCGCTTGCAGACAGCAAATCACGAGCGCGGCGAGAAGCACAGCTGTGACGTGGTGTATTCGGATTTTGCAGCAGCGGGTCAAGCGTCGAGTATAGCGAAACGAAACACGGTCGCACAGCGCGGGCGTGGGCGCGGCCGGCCGAGGAATCATGGTCGCGCGGAGAATTGAAAAACCTCCCGAAGGTCCGAGACGCTAACCGCGCGCTTGGTACCCGCACACTCCCTCGCGCCGAACACCCATCCGCACGCGCCGCCAGTTTCACCGCAACAAAAAAAACTGGCTCAGCATGATCGCCATGCTGATCGCCACGGCCAGCCCCGAAGTCCAGCCGAGAATTTGCGCGCGTTTGCGTTCCTCCGGAGCCACCGTCGCGCGATCCAACATGATTTTTCCCAGCACGAATCCGGTGGCAAATCCTCCGAGGTGCGCATAGTTGTCGATTCCCGATGCCACGAATCCCCAGATCGCGATGTAAATCAGCCAGCGCACCATTTGCCCGCGCAACATCCGCATCGATTCGCTTTTCCGCCCGATCGTCAGCGCCAGCATCACCCCAATCAAACCCAGCAACGCTCCCGAGCCGCCCATGCTCGGATGCCGCCCAATAGCACTGCTCAGCAGGTAGCCGCCGATACCGGTCACCACGTAAATGAAAACGAATCGCGCCGAGCCATACAGCTCTTCGATCATGGGACCGATATCCATCAGCACCCACATGTTGAAACCAATATGCAGCAGGCTGCCGTGCAGAAACACGGCCATCACTAATCGCCACGGCTGCAACAGGTCCACCGGCATCGGATACGACATTCCGAGAAACGTCAGAACTCTTCCGTCAACCCCGCCCAGGCCCATCAGTGC
>JBAVQT010000569.1:0-17504 GCA_049694295.1 Candidatus Acidiferrales bacterium | reverse complement strand
CTGCTGATCGGCTTATTCGTTTTCTATGGAATGGCTCCGGGCTGGAATGTGGTGGCTGTTTTGCCGATCGCATTGCTCGTCTTTGCGGGAACAGCAGCCATAGGAATTTTGCTGGCCGCCATCAACGTTCGTTTCCGAGATGTGAGTCTCGCTATCCCATTTCTCACGCAAATCTGGTTTTTTCTTACGCCGGTCGGGTATCCGAGCACGCTGGTGGCCGAGCGATGGCGATTCCTTTTCCAGCTAAATCCGCTTTCCGGGATTGTCGAACTATTTCGCTGGGCGGCGGCCGGTGGTCCTGCAGTTCCGTGGAGGGCTGGAGCGTTTTCGGTGGCCAGCGTCGCCGCACTTCTGGTTGTCAGCCTGATCTATTTCAAGCGCATGCAAGCGAATTGCGCGGACGCGCTCTGAACCATGAAACCGATTGCAATTCGCGCCGAGGGCCTCGGCAAGAAATATTTATCGCGGGAACTGAGCGCGCGCGCGGATCTGCGCGAATCGATCGCGGCCGCGGCAAGAATCGCTCTCAGGTTTCGGGGACGGCGCACGGTCGAGGAATCCGCTGCGGCCGGTGCGGCCGAGGCAGGAGATTTTAAATGGGCGCTGAGAAACGTTTCCTTCGAAATCGAGGAGGGCGAGATCGCCGGCATCATCGGCGGAAACGGCAGCGGGAAAACGACACTACTGAGAATTCTTTCCGGCATCACGCATCCCACGGAAGGCGTCGCGGAGATCGGAGGCACGATTGCCGTGCTGCTCGATCCGGGGGCTGGTTTTCACGGAGAGTTGACCGGCGCGGAAAATGTGCGCCTCTACGGAGAGTTGCTAGGCATGAGCCGAAGCGAAGCTCGCGGCAAGCTTGCGGCGATTGTGGAATTCGCCGAGCTGCAGCGTTTCACGGATACGCCGCTCAAGCGCTACTCGAGCGGAATGTGCGTGCGACTGGCTTTCGCGGTGGCGGCGCACACAGACTCACCGATCCTGTTTGTGGACGAAGCGCTGGCTTCCACCGACGCCGCCTTTCACCGCAAATGCGTCGAAACCATGATCGGCGCGCGCGGCCGGGGAAAAACATCGCTGGTCGTCAGCCACGATCTGGATCTGGTGCGGCAACTTTGCGGGCGAGTGATGGTGATGGCCGGAGGCCGGCTGATTCGGATTGGTCCGGCAGCGGAGACCATCGCCTACTATCGCGACCGCGCTTTCGCCCAGGCGTCGCCGCCAACGGCTTTTGAACTGCAGGAAATAAAGATGAGGACACTCACATGCAAACTCAGTTGATGAAGGTCGACCCGCTGCTTTGCGATTTTGAGATGCCGCTGCGCGCCACCTTCTATCCCCTAGGCTTTCCGCTGCAAATCCGGACGAATTCGCACGAGGTGCTGGCGGCGGCAGAAGAAAGCTGGGGACGCTTTCCAAAGCTATTTTCGACGCCTCCTCTTCAAATGCAGATCGGCGTGCTCGAGGGCGGCCCCGCGGAATGCCCAGCGTTTCCGGTGTGCCGCGAGCAGCACGGCCTGCGCTCTCTCATCGCCGACGCGGAGAATTTTGGCGTAAGCGATCTCAAGCAGGGTTTCGCATTTGCCTGGTTCACCCGGGCCGCCGTAAAAAGCACGGCGTATTTGCGCTGGCACTTCATCGAGGGGATGTCGTGGGCGCTGCTCGATACCTACATCACTCCGGTGCACGCGGCGTGCGTTAGATTTGCCGGCCGCGGATTTCTGCTGTGCGGCGATTCCGGCGCGGGAAAGTCCTCGCTGTCGTTTGCGTGCGCCAAGAGCGGTTGGACGTTCCTGTCCGACGACTCGAGCTCTCTGGTCCGGATGCGCCCGGAACCGGCGGTGATCGGCAACCCCCACCAATTTCGGTTTCGCGAATCGGCCATGGCGCTTTTTCCGGAACTGAAGCACCAACAACCAACGCCTCGCTACACGGGCGAACTTGCCATCGAATTGCCGACGGCCTCCATGCCCGAGATCACGACCACCAACGAATGCGCGGTTGACTACATCGTGTTTCTCGATCGCGGGCACTCCGGCTCGCCCCGCATTTTGCCCTTTCCAAAACAGAGGGCGCTGCAATGGTTCGAGCAAGTGATTTGCTGCGGCGATATGCCGGCGCATAAAGCGGCGCTACGCACCCTCTTGGGCACGCAAATTTTCGAGATGCGTTACGGAGACCTGGCATCGGCCGTGAATTGCCTGGAAGACCTGGCTCGGCGAGGAGCTTAAGACAAGAGGCACAGTTTTATTACTTGGGGGAACGTGAAAGTGACCGCTGTTCCGCGATTTGCGATGGCTGCGATCGGTGCGCTGCGACTCCGCAATCCTGCGCCCGAGCTGCTCGACTCACTCGATGAATCGGAGTGGCGCGCCATGCTTGCGTGGGGAGAAAGCGCGCGCCTGGCGATTCCGATCGCGCACTCTTTCAGCGAACGGCTTCCGCGGTGGGTGCGCCGCCACATCGAGCAAAACGTGGCCGACAACTCGGCGCGCTTCGAACGAATCCGCTCGGATTACCTGGCGATTTCGGACGCGTTGAAAACCGCGGAAGTGGAACACCTAGTTCTCAAGGGATTCTCGCTCTGGCCCGATCTGGCCGAACATCCGCGCCTGCGATTGCAATCCGACATCGATCTGCTTTGCCCGCCGGGTTCGCTATCCGCCGCGCGCGCAGCGGTGGAAGCGCTGGGGTATCGCGCGAGGCCTGGCGCGAAAGTCGTGCCATATCACCTGCCTTCGCTGAACCGCCAGACAGAGTGGAAATGGCTGGGAAATCACTTCGATCCGGAGATGCCCGTTTCTGTCGAGTTGCACTTTTCCTGCTGGGACGTGGCCGGTGCGCAACTCGCGCCAGCCGGGCTGGACGATTTTTGGGGCCGGCGGATCGAGCGAAAGATCGAGGATTTTACGTTTCGATCACTCTGTCCCGCGGATCATCTCGCGTTTTATTCGCTGCATCTGCTGCGGCACACGTTCGCCGGTTCCGCATCAGCTTACAACGCTCGCGAGCTGGCTCGCTTTCTGCACGCGCGCGTCAACGACGACGAATTTTGGAACTCCTGGAACGCATTGCACCACGAGTCCCTGCGCCGCCTCCAGGCGGTCTGCTTCCGGCTGGCCAGCGAATGGTTCGATTGCGATATGCACCCCGCGGTGCGAGCCGAAATTGAGCGTCTGCCGGTCTCCGTGAACAAATGGTTCGAAAAGCACAGCCAGTCGCCTCTGGCGACATGGTTTCATGCAAACAAGGACGGGGTGTGGTTGCACGCCGCGCTGCTCGATGGCTGGCGATCGCGCTCGGAGGTGGTGCTCCAAGGGCTGCTGCCCACGCACCCACCCAGCCACTATCTCGAGGGCGTTCGTCCGGCCACGCGAGCCGGCGCCCCGGCATCGATATTCGCGGACCTGCACGCGCGCACGAAATATTTCGGCTACATGGCCTCGCGCGCCACGCATCACGTGCGAATGTTGCCTGCCGCGATTACCAGCGGACTGCGGCTCTGGTGGGCCACCAGGGGATTCGAACGGCCTTTTTGGACGTACCTTATCGCGCTGATCGTTTTCGATCTCGGAATGTTCGTTTTCTTCTTTCTCTTCAACCTTTACCTGCTCGACTGCGGTTATCGCGAGGATTTCATCGGGCTGGTTACCAGTCTCTTTGCGATCGGCAGCATCGCGGGCACGATCCCCGGCGGCATCCTGGCCAACCGTTTGGGATTGCGGGCCACTCAGGCGCTGTGTTATGTGGCCGTGCCATTGCTGATGGGATTGCGCCTCTTCTGGATTGCGCGCATGCCCCAGCTTTTTCTGGCCTTCTTCGCGGGCGCCGCGGCCACGATTACAGCGGTCTGCTACGCGCCCACGCTCGCGCAGACCACCAATCCACGGAATCGCGCCTTTGGCTTCAGCCTAGTTGCTTCGGTGCTGATCGGACTCGGATTTGCCGGCAGCATGGCCGGCGCTGAATTGCCAGCTCTCGCCGCGCGCATCGAGCCGTGGGCGTCGCCGGCACGGACGAAACAATTCGCGCTGTTGGTTTCCTGCGGAATCATGGCGCTGGCGCTTTGGCCGATTTCGCGGCTGCGGCTGATTCGTCCGCCGCGGCCCGAGCGCAAGATGTACAGCCTGACGCCGTTCCTGCGCCGCTATCTTCCGGCAATCGCGGTGTGGAGTCTGGTGACCGGCGCATTCGCTCCTTTCTTCGCTCTCTATTTCACGCAGTTTCATCACATGAATTTGAAACAAATTGCTTTCATCTTTTCCAGTTCACAATTGACCCAGGTGATCGCGATTCTCGCGGCGCCGGCGATTTTTCGGAAATTGAAACTCGTGCCGGCGATCGTGCTGATGCAGTTGGCTACGGCGGCAATGCTGGTGGTTCTGGCGATGACGCCAGGCCCAACCGCCGCGGGGATCGTGTACGTGGCCTTCTCATGCTTTTTGTGGATGAGCGAGCCGGGCTTGGAAACGCTATTGATGAACGAGGTTCCGTCTCCCGAACGAAGCGGCGCTTCCGCACTGAACATGCTGGTGATTTGCACCGCGCAAGCTGCGGCGGCAGCGGCGGCTGGCGCGGCCTTTGTGCGCTTCGGATATCCGGCGGTGTTGTGCGCCACGGCGCTGATCGCGCTGGTCGCCGCCATGGTTTTCCGGTTTTCGCTGGGAGAACGTTCAGGCAAGCGATCGGAGCAGGGGCAAGAGGCCGCGATGCACGATGTACGGTCCGTAGTGCCAAACGCCCCGGCGCTACTCGAGGGCGAGATTCACGGCGCGCCCTATTCGACAGGTGTGGAAATGCCCATGAATAAAAGCACGGCACGGAATTCTGCAGGATTCACGGCACACGCTCATCCGCCCGACAAGCTGCGCGCTGCGGTAATTGCCGACGACGCGGCCATCGAGCGTCCCATCAGCGTTCTCATTTTCTGCGGCAACCGGCTGCTGCGCGAGTCCGTGGTCCGAATTCTCGGAAAAAAGAGCGACTTTCGCGTGCTCGATTGCCCGCCAATCGAAAGCACAGCGCTGGCGGGAGTTCTCGAGGCCGGCGCGGATGTGGTGGTGCTCGATTCGCTGCGGCTACTGGAGGAACAATCCGCGTTTGAATCTGGCGCTCGAGCGGCGAGCCGCGCCGTCAAATGCGTGCTGCTTGCCATGGAAGACGACAAGAGACATTTTCTCGAAGCGGTGCGCCTTGGCGTCCTCGCTTACATTCTCCGCGAAGCATCGGCAGTGGACATCGTCAGCGCGATTCGATCCGTGGCGCAAGGGGAAGGCGTCTGCCCGCCGCGCTACACCCGGACACTCTTCGACTACTTTGCGGCGCAGTCGTTCGATCTTCCGAGCAACCGCGTCCGCGTGCAGACCAACCTAACCAGGCGCGAACAGCAGTTGGTGCCGCTCATCGGCCGCGGCCTCACCAACAAGGAGATCGCCAGCCAGCTGAATCTCTCCGAGCAAACGGTGAAAAACCATACGCATCGCATTCTTCGGAAAGTTGGAGTGAAGGATCGCCTGGGAATCCTGGAAGCATGCCAGGTACAGGTGCTCGGACTGTGATAGAGCGTGCGAAATTCGGCGCTTAGTTTGAGCCCGTCAACTCTGCCCATGACGCAGTCGCGCAACACCGGGATGCAAGTATCCCGCGGAAAAATTGCCGGGACTATTCTGCGCGCCGCTCCCGTGTCGGATGGACTTTCGCGGCGCTTATGCACGGAGTCGTAGCGAGGAAACATCCAGAAGGGAAGAAATCGAGGTGACCGCGACTTCGATCAATTTAACGGGGGGTGCGGTTGCTTAAGCCGAAATTGCAGAAGACAGCGGCGAGCCGCATCGCCGCGGCCCGCCACCGGTTTCCATGCGGGGACAATCTCAAGTAAAACTACAGACTACGATGCGCTCGAGCCGGAAGCCACCGTGCTGCGCGCGGTCTTCGAATACGAAGGCTTATTCTCGTCGGTCGCGTCGCCGGCCTTGTCAATCTCGATCGAGCCCTTAAAATACGCTCCGTCCTCGATCATGATTCGAGCGGTGGTCAAGTCGCCCACCACCGAACCGTCCTTCTTGATTTCGATCCGGTCGCGCGCGCGCAGATTTCCCTTCACGTTGCCGTAGACCACCACTTCCCGCGCAATCACGTCGGCCGTCACCAGGGCGCTTGCGCCAATGGTCAGCCGCCGCTCCTCCAGGTTGACCAGCCCTTCGACGCTGCCGTCAATGTGCAGGTCTTCATTGCCGGTGATTTCGCCCTTGATATGCAGACTCGCTCCGAGGCGCGCAGTTCCGCCCGTCGCAGTCGTCGTTGGATATGTATCTATCGGTGCCATCGTCTTAACCTCCCCAGGATTAGGTGTTGCACTCGGCGATGCCGGTGCACTGGCTGTCGTTGATCTTGGCTGCTGCGGTTGCGGACTGCTTGTGGGTGGGTTCGGCTTCTTATCTCCCCACATCTACCCTCCTTGAGCCCAATTGCACAGGAAGCACCATCGTTAATAAGGCCTGACCGGGATACTCAATCTATTCCTCGGCATACCGCAAACCAATTCCAAATCGGTACACGTGTGTCTCTTGAGGCAACTGTTCGATGCCTGTACTCGTTTGCGCTTCCGTATTGGATTGTTTGGCCGCTGGCAGGATCGTGCACGCAAGAAATCGCGCAAGCGGCAGGCTGGGGCCGCCATGTTGGACTTGGGCGGATGCTTTGTCAAGCAACGATGCGATGGCTTCGGATGCAACAAGAGACGTAATTCCTTTGGTAAAACAGCGGAAGAATATTGCGCAGAGCGCGATGGACCGCTCCGCAAACCTATGTCAATATTCGCTTCCGGAGCGATCATGACGAAGAAACTCGCCGCGGGATTCCTGTTTCTGGGCTGCGTTCTAATTCTCCTGCCCGCGCCGCTCATCGCAGGCCAAGATCAGGTTTCTTCAGACTGGCATGGCGTCGACCTGCCATTCCGCGTCCTGAACGTCGCAAGCGCGGCACAGAAGCTATGGGTCTGCGGGACCGACGAAACAATAGCGGTCTCGTCCGACAATGGGGCGCATTGGCAAGTGAAGCACCGAATCGCGGACGGCGGCTTACTTTTGAACGTCGCTTTCGCTGACTCGCAATTCGGCTACGCGGCGGGCACTGGCGGCCTCTTGCTCACCACCGCGGACGGTGGCGAAACCTGGGCGTCGTGGCCCGGAACGACCGAGACGATTCTGCAGGTTTCCTTTGCCGACCCACAACACGGCCTCATCAGAACAACGGACTCGCTCCTGTTCACGGCTGACGGAGGATCGCATTGGTCGTCGGTCTCGGCGGGGCAGAATGCCGATGACATCAAGGAATTTCCCTATACCTTCTCGCTCGTTGCCCTCGATGCCTCGCACATGGCGATTATGCTGAAAGAGGGAGCCGCACAATACGAATCGCAGGCCTTTCTGTTTACACAAGATTCAGGAAAGTCTTGGAATTTCCTGAATATACCGAACGTTACGCTCTATAGCTTCCTGCGTTCCGGAGGAAGGTATTGGGCGGTGGGAACAGAGGTGGTCCATAAGGACCAGCCGGGTGGCGGGCATGCGGTGCCCGTCGCTCTGTACTCGCTCGACGGAGAAAAGTGGGAGCACTCCACCGCCGATCTTTCGGCTTGCAAACTTGAAATGTGCACGATCTGCACGACGCAAGGCTGCCTGTCTTCGAACGGCGTGATTTCCCAAATTTTCCTGGACAAGACGACCTACAGCGCGTTTCCCTCGAGAAACGATCTGTCCGTAAAGTTGGCATCCACCGATTCCGCGTTTTGTTTTGTGGCCGACCGCCTGCAATGCGCGCCTTTGAAAACTCTTCAGCAGGTTCCCCAACATGCTGGCTCTCCGGTGCCAGCTGTTGTAGGTCCCGGTCCTCTGGGCGCGCCAATCCCAGAAGGACCTCGCTGCATTGTCTGCGGATTTGACCGCATTTTCGTCGACAAGAAGGCTCAGGGCGCATACAACATTGCGCTCGTTGTGGTGGTGGCGAAGAACGGAACTGTGACCAGCGCGGAAGCGCAAAAAGCGCCGACACCCGATATTAAGTCTCGAATCGAACAGCAAGCTCAACAGTGGATATTCGAGCCCTATTTAAAGGATGGCGTGCCGGTGATTCTAAAATTGAACACCAGTATTCAAGTGAACGTCGTGAAAGCGCGGTGAAGAAGGGACGCGAAGAAGCGCGGAGGAAACGGAAACGAGCTAGAGAAGGCGTGCCCGAAGAATGCAAACCACCATTCGCGAGCGACTAGTCACTAATCACCACTCACTGCTCACTGCCTTCAATATTTTCGGAGCACTCCCACCACGCGGCCCTGAATCTTCACTTCCGCGCCGGGCAGCACGATCGGCGACATCGCGGAATTCGCAGGCTGCAACCGGATGCGCCCGCCCGGCTCGCGGTAGAATCGTTTCACTGTCGCCTCATCCTCGCCGACCAGCGCCACCACGATCTCGCCCGGATTGGCGACCTGGGTCTGCTCGACTACGATGAAGTCTCCGTCCAAAATGTGATCGTCGCGCATGGATTCGCCCTTGACCTGCAGCACGAACGTATTTTGTCCGCGCGCGAAATCCGCCAGCGAAATCGTCTCATTGTCTTCCACGGCTTCCAGCGGACGCCCGGCCGCGATGCGGCCCGCCAGCGGCAGCTCGACCACGTGACGGTCCATCACTTGCTCGCGCACCGGCTTCGGAAGCTGGGTGACCTCGATCGAACGGCTCTGGTTGTATCCCCGGCGGATGAATCCCTTCTTTTCGAGGGTCGAGAGATGCTTGTGCACGGTGGCAAGCGAGGTGAGCTTAAGCGCGTGCGCGATCTCCTCAAAGCTCGGCGAATAGCCGTTTTTATTGAGGAAAGCCACCAGATAGTTCAGAACTTCCTTCTGCCGCTTGGTCAACGCCATGTAGCCCCCCGGTGCGTTCGCTTCAGACCGGGACTATAGGCGAATCAAAAGCGAAAGTCAATGGTACTTCCGACCACCTGTACTTTTTTATTTCCATGGCGCCATCTCCTCCGCCATCTCGATGGACCAGATTGCTCCGGGACGCATGTACATGCTGGCGCGATAGAGTCCGCGGCCGTCATACGCCTCCGGCGTGCGCCACCAATAGCCCCGACCGGCCTTGGGGTCCCACACGACGTTGTAAACACCCTTAGCCGTCGCGAAAGCTTGATCGTTCATTCCCTCGGCCATCATTTCGGATGCAATGCCAAACGTCGTCCCCGTCCACACCTCGGAAACCTGCTCGTTATCCCGCAGAATTTCACCGCCCGCGCCCATTCCGTTTACAGCTCCCATCTGCCCGCCGTGAAATTTCTCGACGTTCATCCGATATACCGTATCGAGTGCGCTTCGCTGCATCTGCTGCGGCACGATGTCACCGAGTGCCGTAAGGCTGGCATACCACTGCCCCGCCAATTGATCGGCCATCACGGCGGATTTGTACGGGCTTCCCGTGTCATAGTTAAAATACTTCCCGTTCCAAAGCTTTTTGATATACGCCGCCTGCGCTTTTGCAAAGAGATCGCCGTATTCCTTGGCCGCGGCGCCGTCGCCCATATCCCTCGCCATCTCGGCGGTGGCGCGCAGCGCCGCGAGATAGAGTCCCCCGCAATACGCGCTCGATCCGCGCGCCGGCCAAGTGTCGTACGTCTGATCCGGGAAACCGCCGTTTTCGATCATTCCATCACCATCGACGTCAAATTGCTTCAGATAATCGATGGTTTGGCGCACCGCCTTGTAGTTGTAGCGCAGAAATTCCGTGTCCCTCCGTCCGGTCACTTCGTAATCGCGCCACACCATCAGCACGTATTTGCTATTCAGGTCGCGCCAGTTGGTGACGTCCTGATAGCTGTATTGGTTGACGTTCGCAAAGGGATCCTCGTGCGGATTTCCCAGATCGTGTGGCGCGGCTCCCGGAGTCTTTCTCTGAAATGTTTCAAATTTTCCATGCGTCTGCAGCTCCCAACCCCACGCCATCCGCTGCTTGTTCTCCTCCGGGATGGTGTCCGTGTATTCCCGCATCTCCTGCTTCTCAAGTTCCGGCCACAATTTCAGCAGGGCCCACGAACCATAGAATCTCACGTCGAGCGATTCGTAAAACGGGTAGTCGAAACTTTCCAGGTATCCAAACGTGTCCGCCCTTTTGGTTGCCGGATGATTTGGATTCGAGGCGCCATGCAACTCGTGCCCCCACTCTGAACCGCCGTCCGCCAGATCGTAAAGCTCGTTGAATAGTTCCGCGCGATACCAAGCCGGTTTCGATTCGTCCGAAATATAGGGCTTTTGCCACGCGTCAATTTCCCTGCTCCATTCCGGCCCCTTCTCGAGCGCGGTCCGAGCGATTGCCCACGCGTTAGTTCCGGAGGCGTCGAAAAACTGGGCGTAGTGCCGCAGCCACTTCCGTCCCGTGCCGTACTGCACGATCGGCAGGTCCCACGCCAGCGCCATCGGAATCGTTTTCTTCTCTCCGGGCGCCAGCGTGAAACGCACCGCAATGGCCGCCGCGATCTGATCGCCGCCGCTGGCTACGCCTGGATCGAAATTCGGCAGGCGGCCGTCAGTGGC
Source organism: Candidatus Acidiferrales bacterium (assembly GCA_049694295.1). Taxonomy (GTDB): domain Bacteria; phylum Acidobacteriota; class Terriglobia; order Acidiferrales; family UBA7541; genus Palsa-295. Next base: position 6,916 of record JBAVQT010000569.1, on the reverse strand, counting down.
GAACGGCCTCCACACTTCGGCACCCGAGCCGTTCGGGTCAAACAGCGTCGTGTACGTCACCTCAACTCCCTCGCCCGCTAGCGTGGCAATCGCAAATTGCCCATCCCACTCCTCGCTGACCGCGCCGCTGCGCAGGCGGTCAAACACGATCCCTTTCATGTCGCCGCCTGCAATCCTTTCCGCGCGAAATCGGTTGATGTCGAGCGCGCTCACGTTGTCCGGAAATCCACGCGACGAATCACGAAACCATCCGACCATGTTCGCCCACGAAAATAGCAGCGATACCATCACCGGCTTGCCCGTCGGATTCTCGGCGTACCAGTTGTAAACGGCCACTGGGTAGCTGGACTCCTTGTAATTCTCCGGCAGCACCGGCGAAAATTGCTCGAGCGTCAACTTCACCGGCAGCGCGGCCGTCTGATACGCGAACCACGACTTCGGATAGAGCGCTGCGTACTCTCCGTTCCCCGCCGGATAGCTCCAGTTCCATGCGGAGAGTGTCTGGCCTTCGGGCTTCCCCGACGAGAGCGCCATCGCCACAGGCGGAGCTCCCACCGGCTGCGCGAAGACGGCAAACTGATCCGCCGGCACGTTCGCATATTTGTGAATTCCACCCTTCACGTGCCACCGTTCGAAATTTCCGCGGTAGCTTCGCGAAAATGTTCCCGCGCCGAATCCGCCCACCGGCGCGCCCTGCCAGAATCCGTCGTCGATCATTCCTGCGCCCAGCTCCGGCTTGTGTGCACCGGGATTCGCGGGCGCCTGGCCGATCGGAATTCGCCACGCGACCGCGGGAATTTTGGCGTCTTCTTGCGCTGCCGAATACCAAGGGCAAAGCAGAATCAGGGTCAAGACAGCGAACAGGCGCTGGCGCATGATGTCTCCTGGGGTGGCTACAACTTTTACTGGCCGATCATTTCAAATTCCCGCCCAAAGCGAAACTTAATTCTACGCTGACTCCTCTCTATCGGTGCTTAATCAAACGATTGTTCTAAGAGCTTCCCACTGTCGCGGTAACTGTGGAACGAGGGTTTTTGTGCTTTCGATCATCGCGCGCTCCTATCGACGCGTTGACTTCTGCGCGTGCCGCGGCAACACGCCCCTCATGTTCGCAGGACTTCGCCCTCGAACGCTGCTAAATTAGTTAAGCGCACGTAGCGCTCATTCCACTGGCCGGACCGGGAGAGCTTCACTCGACCGCTTATGTTCTACCGCACAGACGATCTCCGCATTAAGTGGACCAAAGTGGTGCTCCCTCCTATTTTTCTGGAGGAGGAACTCCCCGCCACCGAAAAAGTCTCCACTCTCGTGCACGATACGCGCGCTGAGATCTGCGATATTCTTGCGGGCCGCGACCGCCGCCTGCTGGTCGTCGTCGGCCCCTGCTCGATTCACGACACCATCGCCGCCCGCGAATACGCCGCGCTGCTCAAAGACGCGATCGCCGAACTTTCCGCAGAGCTTCGCATCGTCATGCGCGTCTATTTCGAGAAGCCGCGCACCACCGTGGGCTGGAAAGGGCTGCTCAACGATCCTCATCTCGACCAATCATTCAAAATCAACGACGGCCTGCGCCTGGCCCGCCATCTGCTTCTGGACCTGGCGGGGATGGGGGTTCCGGCAGGCACTGAATTTCTGGACATGATTTCGCCTCAATACGTCGCAGGCCTGGTGAGCTGGGGCGCCATCGGCGCGCGCACCACCGAAAGCCAGGTCCACCGGCAGCTCGTCTCGGGCCTTTCATGCCCGGTGGGGTTCAAGAACGCCACCTCCGGCGACGCGCAAGTGGCGGTCGAAGCCGTGCTTTCCGCCGCTCAGCCGCACACGTTTCTCGGCACCACGCATCACGGCCAGTCGGCCATTTTCGTCACCACCGGAAATCCCGATTGTCATTTAATTTTGCGCGGCGGCAGAAAAGCGGTGAACTACACGGCCGAATCCGTCGCGCAGGTTTGCGGGCAGTTGAAAGACGCGGGCTTGCCGCCGCGCGTGATGATCGATTGCAGCCACGCCAACAGCAACAAAGATCACACGCGCCAACCGCTCGTCTGCCGCGACGTCGCCGCGCAAATCGCTCGCGGCCAAAATCAAATCATCGGCGTGATGCTGGAGAGCAATCTCGTCGCCGGCGCACAGAGACTTATCGCCGGCCAGCCGCTGGTCTACGGCCAGAGCATCACCGATGCCTGCATGGCGTGGCCCGAGACGCTCACGCTGCTCCGCGAACTAGCCGCCGCCGTTCGCGCCGCCCGCTGAAACGCTTTCGCCAGCGCGCATTCGCATCCCACCTGCAAAAATTATCGCTGATGCGTCCCATCAAAAATCCAACTTGGTTCCATAAGCGTTTCGGCTTGCATGTCGTCCGCACGGTGCTATCCTTTTCTATCGAGGTTTTGCGGGCAAATCCTGCTCGCTGCCCCTCGCTTTTATCTCTAGAGGAATCATGGCCACGACGCTAGACACCCTTTCACGCCGGCGCGAAACCATCGACCGCGCCGTCATCCGTTTCTGCGGCGATTCCGGCGACGGAATGCAGATCACCGGCAGCCAATTCACCAACACGGTCGCTTTCTACGGCAACGATCTCTCCACTTTTCCCGATTTTCCCGCCGAGATTCGGGCGCCGGCCGGCACTCTTCCCGGCGTCAGCGGATTTCAGGTGCAGTTTTCTTCGAACGATGTGTACACGCCCGGCGACACGGTGGACGCGCTGGTGGCTATGAATCCGGCGGCTCTAAAGACGAATGTGGCCGATCTGAAAGCCAACGGCATTCTCATCGTCAATCTCGACGACTTCAAGGAAACCGATCTGCGCAAGGCGCAGATGACCTCCAATCCGCTCGAAGACCATTCTCTCGACGGCTATCGCCTGTTTCCTGTGGAGCTCACGCGCCTCACGCGCGTCGCGCTCGCCGATCTCGGCGTGGACGCCAAGAGCGCCGACCGCTGCAAGAATTTCTTCGCTCTCGGCATGTGTTACTGGCTTTACAACCGCTCGATGGAGCCTACGCTTCGCTGGCTGGACCAGAAATTCAAATCCAAACCACAACTGGTGCAGGCTAATCGCCTGGCCATGCAAGCGGGCTACAGCTATTGCGAGGCCACCGAAGCGTTTCAAATCACCTACGAAATTCCGCCCGCCAAGCTTTCGCCCGGCATCTATCGCAACATCAGCGGCAACACCGCGCTAGCCATGGGCTTCGTGGCCGCCTCCGTGCAATCCGGCTTGCCGCTTTTTCTCGGCTCCTATCCCATCACGCCCGCTTCCGACGTGCTCCACGAACTTTCGTCCTATAAGGATTTCGGCGTCACGACTTTTCAAGCCGAAGATGAAATCGCCGCCGTCACCGCCGCGATTGGCGCCGCGTACGCTGGCGCGCTCGGCATCACCACCACGTCCGGCCCCGGCATGGCGCTCAAGACTGAAGCCATCGGCCTGGCTATCGCCGTGGAACTGCCGCTGGTGATCTGCGACATTCAACGCGGCGGCCCTTCGACGGGTCTGCCGACGAAAACCGAGCAGGCCGACCTGCTCCAGGCTCTCTTCGGCCGCAATTCCGAAGCGCCCGTTCCAGTGCTCGCTCCCGCCTCGCCCGCTGATTGCTTCTGGATCGCACTCGAGGCCAGCCGCATCGCGATCAAATACATGGTTCCGGTCATCATTCTTTCCGACGGGTATCTTGCCAACGGCGCAGAGCCCTGGAAAATTCCCAGCGTCGAGGATCTTCCGAAAATCCCCGTGCGCTTTGAAACCAATCCCGTGGATTTTCTGCCGTATCGCCGCGATCCTGAAACTCTCGCGCGCCCCTGGGCCATTCCGGGCACGCCTGGGCTCGAACATCGCATCGGCGGCCTCGAAAAACAGGACGTCACCGGCAACGTAAATTACGAGCCGCTCAATCACGAGCGCATGGTCCGGCTTCGCGCCGCCAAGGTGGAAGCCATCGTCGCGGACGTTCCCGATGTGGTCCCCGCGGGCGATCCGAGCGGCGACCTGCTGATCGTCGCCTGGGGTTCCACGCACGGGCCCATCACCGCCGCTCTCGCCACCATGCGTGAACGCGGCTATCGGATCGGCCACGTACATCTGCGCCATCTGAACCCGCTACCGAAAAATCTGGGCGAAGTTCTCGGCCGTTACGATCGCGTTCTGGTCCCCGAAATGAACATGGGCCAGCTTTCGCTGATTTTGCGCGCGAAATATCTGGTGGACGCGCAGGGGTACAACAAAATTCAAGGCAAGCCGTTCAAGCAGTCGGAGATCGAGCGGAAGATCGAGGAAATTCTCGGCTAGCGTTTTCGCGGGTATCGTCACGGCGCGCGCCGCTGCCTGCGTCCAGGGATTTTAGGAGATGAAGGAATGGCAACCGATACGCTTCCGATCTACACGAAAAAGGACTTCCAGACCGACCAGGAAATCCGCTGGTGTCCCGGCTGCGGCGATTACGCGATTCTTTCGGCCGTCCAGTCCGTTTTCGCCGATCTTAAAATCCCGCGCGAAAATTTCGTGGTCATCTCCGGCATCGGCTGCGCCGCCCGCTTCCCGTATTACATGAACACTTTCGGATTCCACACCATTCACGGGCGCGCCCCGGCCATCGCCACGGGCCTCAAGCTGATTCGCCCCGATCTCGATGTGTGGGTGGCTAGTGGCGACGGCGATTCCCTCTCCATCGGCGGCAATCACACCATCCACATGCTGCGCCGGAACGTCGGCCTCAAAGTGATGATGTTCAACAACCGAATCTACGGCCTCACCAAGGGCCAGTATTCGCCCACTTCTGAAATCGGCAAGAAAGCGAAGTCCACTCCATTCGGTTCCGTGGATCGTCCCTTTAATCCTCTTTCGCTCGCGCTCGGCGCCGAGGCCACTTTCGTGGCGCGCTCCGTGGACGTTTTCCAGGTACACCTGAAAGACACCCTAAAGCGAGCCGCCGCGCACAAAGGCTCCGCCTATCTCGAAATCATGCAGAACTGCAATATCTTTAACGACGGCGCCTGGGCCAACCTTACCGATCGCGACGCGCGCAGCGAGCACATCATCCAACTCGAGCACGGCAAACCCGCCATCTTCGGCAAGGATCGCGACAAGGGCATTCGGATTAACGGTCTCTCGCTCGAAGTCGTGGCGCTCGGCAACGGCATCAGCGAAAGCGATCTACTCGTTCACGACGAACAAAATCCCAATCCCGCTTACGCTTTCCTGCTCTCGCGGATGGACACCATGGCAGGCTTTCCGACTCCCATCGGCGTTCTCCGCGCCGTCAGCGCGCCGCGCTACGAAGACCTGATCACCGCCCAGATCCGCGAAGTCCAGGAACGCAAAGGCAAAGGCGATCTGGGCAAACTGCTGCGCGCCGGAGACACCTGGGAAGTCCGCGCCTGATCCTGGAATCTGCCTCGATGGGGCTGGGTGTGGCGGCGCCGAAGCCGCGGTGGGAAGTTAGAATTCCACGTCTCTCGTTCCAGAACAAACGATCGCTCACCACTCGAATTGCGAAAAAACGGTTGGTGTGTGACACGCCGCGCATCAACTACGGATTGGACGGGGGCGGAGTCGACGGCGCAACAGCGGGAGAGGCAGGCCCCGCCGGCATGGTATTTTTCGCCAGCGTAGTTCCCTGCGACCCTATTAACGCAGGCATCGCGGCCATCGCGAAGTCACGCTTGGCCACAAAATCCGCCCAGTCGCGCTTCGAGACGGGATCGGACGGGGGCAGCGGCAGCCGCTCGAAATTCAAGAATTCGCCGCGCTTCTGAATCCGAAAATCCAGGTGCGGCCCGGTCGCCAGGCCCGTCATTCCGACCAGACCGATTCGCTCACCCTGCTCGACTCGCTCTCCATTGCGCACCAAAATCCTCGAAAGGTGCATGTAGAAAGTCGTGTACCCGTTGGTGTGCTGAATCTCGATCAAGTTTCCCGCGCCGCCCTTGGGCCCGGCAAACACAACGCGCCCGTCGCCAATCGTCTGCACGGGCGTGCCCATCGGCGCCCCGTAATCGATTCCCAGATGCGGCCGGTACTCCTTCAAAATTGGATGGAAGCGGTGTTCGCTGAAATGGGAGGTGATCACTGCGGCGAATTTCAGCGGCGAGTGCAAAAACGCCTTCTTCATGGATTTTCCGTCCGGCGCGTAATACGCCGGATTTCCCGCCGGATCGTGGAACAGCACGGCGCGATAAGGGCGTCCCCCGTTGTTGTATTCCGCCGCGAGAATTCGTCCATACTGGGGCGTGGCGCCATTCGCAAAAACTTTCTTCTCCACCACCACACGAAACGTATCGCCCGGCCGAGGGTCGGTGTAAAAATCCAGATCCCATCCGAAAATTTCGGCGAGCCGCATGGCCAGTTCCGGCCGCTCGCCCGCGTCCACCACTCCTTCGAACAACGACCCGTGAATCACTCCGCTCACTCCGGCGGTCTGCGTTTCCGAAGGGATGGTCTCGATCGCCGAATGAAAAGCGCCGCCCGCGGGCGCGATGATCAGCCGCCGGTCCGCGTCGATCTGATAGCGAATCGAGCGCAACTCGCCCATCACGCTGCGACCCACCTCGAGCCGGTTTCCGGCGCGCAGATGGCGCAAATCGAATACCGGGGCCGCTGCCGCCGCCACTTTCGCGGCGAGAGCCGGATGAATTCCCAAGCCCTCGAGCACGGCGTGGAAAGGGAGGCGCGCCGGCACCAGTTCCGAGGTGAACAGCACCACTTGTTGCTGCATGCGATGCGCCTGGTCTTGCGCGCCCGCAGCTTCGGCGACCATCAGCCGCTCGGCCCGCGCTCGCACCACATACGACGCGCCCACCGCGATCGCCGCCAGCGCTAAAAAGCCAAACCAGAAAGTTACTCTGCCCCAACTCAGTTTTTCTCCCAAGTCCCGCTCCCCCGGAAATGCCGCGCCCCGAGAATTCGCCTACA
>JBAVQT010000568.1:0-2515 GCA_049694295.1 Candidatus Acidiferrales bacterium | reverse complement strand
GCCATGCACGGAGCCGGTTGAGCATTCGTTCGCTCCTTCGATTCTCTAAGTGGTCGTCGCAGTCACTTGCGGTATTGCTCCTCCGTGACCTGTTCCATCCAATCGACCACTTTCCCGTCCTTCTTTTCCTGAATGGCGATGTGGCTCATCGCCGTCGTCGGCGTAGCCCCATGCCAGTGCTTCTCTCCGGCCGCAAACCACACCACATCGCCAGGCCGCACTTCTTCGATAGGTCCGCCTTGATGCTGCACCCAGCCGTAGCCACTCGTGACGATCAGAGTCTGACCCAGCGGATGCGTATGCCACGCAGTCCGCGCGCCGGGCTCGAAGGTCACGCTGGCGCCTTGAACGAACGCCGGGTCGGGCGCTTGAAAAAGCGGATCGATCCGCACCGCGCCGGTGAACCAGTCCGACGACCCCTTCGCTGAAGCTTGCGAGCCAGCTCGTTTGATTTCCATTTTTTCCCTCGCTCTTTCCTATTCCTGCTTGTCTTTCGCCGGACCGTAGGAAAAGTTCATTCCCATGCATCCCAGCCCGACGGCCGAAACCTCCAGATTGCTTTTTCCAAGTTTGCGTTTTTGCATTGTTACTCCTTTTCGAACACAGTCAGGAGCCTTCGTAATATTCCTTGCGACGCCGATTCGATCAGCGACCGGTCATCTTCAGTGCGGCTTCTGGTAGCCGAGCGCCTTGCAGCTTGATCTTGGAAGCGGCGCTGTCGATCTCACGGAGTTCGTCGGACGTAAGCTCGACTGCCACCGCTCCGATGTTCTCTTCGAGACGATGCAGCTTCGTTGTGCCAGGGATCGGCACAATCCACGGCTTTTGCGCAAGCAGCCAGGCAATCGCGACCTGAGCGGGAGTTGCCCTCTTCCGTTCTGCCACCATGCCAAGCAGATCAACCAGCGATTGATTTGCTTTCCGAGCTTCTGGGCTAAAGCGAGGGACTACGTTGCGGAAGTCGGTGCTATCGAACTTCGTATTCTCGTTGATCTTGCCCGTGAGGAAGCCCGCTCCAAGCGGGCTGAACGGAACAAAGCCGATTCCGAGTTCCTCGACTGTCGGCAGAATCTCCGCTTCAGGGCCTCGCCAGAACAGAGAATACTCGCTCTGCACCGCCGTGACAGGATGGACTGCGTGAGCGCGGCGGATCGTCTTGGCCCCCGCCTCGGAAAGTCCGAAGTGCTTCACCTTGCCTTCGCGGATTAGGTCCTTCAGTGCCCCCGCCACATCCTCAATCGGGACGTCCGGGTCCACACGGTGCTGGTAGAAGAGATCGATGTAATCGGTCTTGAGCCGCTTGAGTGAAGCCTCCGCGACCTGCTTGATGTGCTCGGGTCGGCTATTGAGGCCGCCGCTGCGCTTCCCGCTTGGTTCGATGTCGAAGCCGAACTTGGTGGCGATCACCACCTGAGCGCGAACTGGAGCCAGGGCTTCGCCCACCAGTTCTTCGTTCGTGAACGGACCGTACGCTTCAGCGGTATCGAAGAATGTGACGCCGCGCTCGAAGGTCGCCCGGATGAAAGCAATCATTTCCTGCCTGTCCGGCGGTGGACCATAGTTGGCGCTCATTCCCATGCATCCCAGCCCGATAGCCGAAACCTCCAGATTGCTTTTTCCTAGTTTGCGCTGCTGCATTTGTGGTCTCCTTCGAGCCCCTTCGTGACCCAACGTGAAATCTTTCCGCGTCTTCAATTCTAGTCTTCGATATTCTAGCCTTAACGCTGAGGAAACGAAGCCTGCCTCGATCCGGGGGACGCGTGGCCCGTAGCTTCTGAATTCTCGTGGAAGCCATTTCGTTTCTCCCGAACTCAAAACTTTTCATTGCTCGACATCTCTTTGTATGATTAAGTCCGGTCAATAAAAATCTCGTCGCCGGAGCGCCCCGTGAAGAGCCGCCATACCATATGGATTCTGCTGCTGCGGATTAGTCTCCTAACGCTACTCGCCGGCAGCGTCGCGTTCGCGCAAGAGCCGCCCGCCAATATTGCCGGCAATTGGACGATTCACTCCAGAGGGCCAGACGGCAGGGCTCGCACGCAAGTCATGCAAATCGTGCAAAACGGTGGCGTCATCACTGGCTACTACCAGGGTCCCGGCCAAGCCGGCGAACTCCAAGGCACCATCAACGAACAACATATCGTCTTTCATACGAAAACTTCGACGCCACTCACATTTCGAGGCCGGGTCGATGGTCCTCGCACGGATAGAACTGTCCAAGGCCGCACCATGGCCGGAACTTACAACGATCGTCATGGAAAGGGAGAATGGCACGCCGTGCGGTCCGACTAGTCAGTTTCTTCCACGGATGTTTCACCCCGCTCCCGAAATCCCGGCCAGTCCGAGCCGTAAGGGCCACAGTCCGACCCGACGGAGCCCAAGCAATGTCTCTAATCTCGTCGCCCGAACCTTCGCCGACTACAACTCGTGCGGCGCGTTGTCCGGTGTCCGTATCCACGAATTCCGACACACCGGGTGCATCACCTTGCACTACCGCCGCCTCGCCCGATTGATT
>JBAVQT010000567.1:0-2483 GCA_049694295.1 Candidatus Acidiferrales bacterium | reverse complement strand
CCACAACCCGTGTCACCCTCCCTGCGGATCGATCCGGTACTAATAAAGCCGCGCCTCAAGCGCCGCCAGCGCCGCGGCGCAGAGTTGAGCCGCGTGAAAGCTGGCGGGGGGCAACCCCCCCAGAGCGGCGGATATTTCTTCCGCCGAAATGCACTGAGCCTCGCCTGGCGATTTTCCCACGAGCATGTCGGTAAGCACGGAGCCTGCCGCGATCGAAGCCACGCAGCCCTGCGTCTTGAATCGAGCAGCCGAAATGCGTCCCTCGTCGAGTGCGATCGAGAGCCGCATCACGTCGCCACAAACAGGGTTCGAGACCTCCACCATGGCGTTGGGGAGGTCAAGTTCCCCGACGTTGTGCGGATCGCGAAAATGTCGCAGCACGATCTCCGAGAACATTACTTGAGTATATCCACGAAGATGCGAACTTTCACTCGACCTATGGCATCTATAAAAACAGGCCGCGCAAGGCCAGCAACAGCTCTTCGCTTTTTCTTTCAATGTTATTGACAATGGGACGCTTAGAAGGATATTTTAACGAGTCCTAGCCGAACTCTTCCGATGGGCGCGGTCGAGTCAGTAACCTAATCCTTCGCCTACAGCATGAATCAGGAGATATCGAGATGCGACGAATTGTGAACGTCCTAACGCTGGTGTTGGCCATCGCTCTGTGTGCGGGTGCCGGATTCGCGCAGGACGGCAAGCTGAAGATCAAGGTCGAGCCGAAAGAAGCGTACGTATTCGTTGACGGCCATGCCGTCAAGCCCGGAAACCAATCGGTCTCATTGACCGCCGGCAAGCACACCGTAGCGGTCGTCAACTATGGCTACAAGATTTCGACGCAAGACGTCAACATCGAGGCTGGCAAATCCACTCCGCTCGATGTCAAGTTGGATCCTTATGGTGACAAGGTTGCCGGTCCCTGGGGTCGCGTTTACATCGGAGGCTCGGGCGGCGACACCAAGGCTGCCGTGCTCTCCGATGGCACCACACCCGGCTATTTCGTCGGCCATGTGGACGAATTCAACAACGATTTCTGGATTTGGAAGCAGGAGTTGCTGCTGCCGCCCGGAACTCATCACCTCACCATCACTCGCGAGGGCAAGACGCTTTGGGAAGGCGATGTCAACGTGGTCGCGGGCAAGAAGGTTTCCATCAACTTCCCCAAGAACGCGCAGACAACCGCCGACTGGTCCAAGCGCCAGGCTGACCTCCAGAAGCAGGCGCCGTTGCCGCGCTTCCGTGCGGGCGAGGCTAGCGCCACAATCGTAGTTGCGCCAACCAAGGGCGCCATGACCTCGCAAAGCGCCAACATCGACTGCGGACAAACTGCGAATTTGGCATGGCAGTCGTCTGACGCGGTGGACACCACGATCGACAACGGCGTCGGCACCGTGGCCGGATCGGGAAGCCAGGGAGTTTCGCCGCACGCCACCACGACCTACACGCTGACAGCGGCGGGGCCGGGCGGCAAGGTAACCAGCGCGGAAGCCGTAAACGTCAACACCACCGTGCAGGCCAGCCTGGAAGCCAACCCCACCGACGTGAAATACCGCAAGATCGGCGACAAGGTGATTACGGATGACTCCTCAACGCTGACCTGGAAGACCGGAAACGCCGACAACGTCCAACTGAATGGCAACAAGGTGGACGCCAGTGGCACTCAAACCGTGCAGGCCACCCCCGCGGACACCAGTTCGGTGCCTGACGGTGGAACGGCGCGCACCATTGACGAACAGCAAACCTACACGCTGAATGCGACCAATGTTTGCGGCGGCACTTCCACACAGACCGCTGCGTTGCACGTTACCGGCAGCGTCGAGCCAATCCCGGCCGTGGTGCTGCAGAGCATCTTTTATCCCACGGATTACCCGGATAAGAAGGACCCGCAAGTTGGTCTGGTGCGCAGCCAGCAGCTCACGCTTGCAACACTGGCCGACGGCTTCAAGAAATATCTGGAATACGACGGCGATGCCAAGCTTTCGATCGAGGCCTACGCCGACATCCGCGGAGGCAAGGAATTCAACCAAGACCTCAGCGAGCGCCGCGTGGAAAGAATCAAACAATACCTCGTCGACCAGGGCATTTCGGCGGACAAGATTCAGACCGCCGCCTACGGCAAGGAACGCCCGCTGGACAAGAAAGACGTTAAGGGTCTCGAGTCATCGAACCCCAACCAACCACCCAAGGCTCGCATGAGGAACTTCACCGGCGATTGGTATGCCTACAACCGTCGTGCGGATGTCGTCCTGCTGCCGTCCGGCAAGAAATCGGCGCAATTCTTCCCGCACAACGCGGACGACTCGGGAATCATCTGGCAGATCCCGAAACCCTCGTTGAAGAAGGTCGAAAAGGCGCAGTAACGACCGATCGCGGATATATCAGGACGCGCCGGGGAGCGAAAGCTTTCCGGCGCGTTTTTATTTTCGGTCTGCTATCCGCGGCCAACGCCATGGACGCGGCGTTAATGACATTACGATCGGAAG
>JBAVQT010000566.1:0-1967 GCA_049694295.1 Candidatus Acidiferrales bacterium | reverse complement strand
GCGGCAGCAGGTCACCGCCATCGTCGACAAGAAGATGGCGGACGTCCATGATCTTTACGCCCCGTTGGATCCCCAGCGCGAGCAGATTCGCGAGCGCGGGCGCGACCAGATTCGCGCCGTGCTCACCCCCGAACAGAAAACCAAATTCGACGCCTTCATGCAGAAACTAGACGAGCAGCGCAAGCAAAGCGGCCAAGAGTCGGGCAAGTAGCGGTTCTGGCCGGCGCCGAAGCAAAGGCAACTTCAGCCCATTGACTGGGCTCGCTGAGAAATTCGAAGAAGTTTCTTCCGGGAAAGTCCCTCAAGGTCATTTTTTCAGGGCGGTGTACCCGCTGCGATTCCAAAAGTCGGTCCGGTCTCTGGCCGCGTGTCCTCAAATGACTCGGCAAATGGGGCGTTAGCCTATGAGGAAAGCCGGGTTCGCTGCCTCCGGCATTTATGAGAGAGCTGCTAGAAGGGAATATCTTCGTCCGATATTTCCGGGCCTGAACTGGGAGCCTCGTCCGGGAGCGGTCCGGCATCGAACTCGGAGTCCGATGCATGCGAGGTATGTGTCGATGATCGTCCGCCGCCGAAACTGCTGCCTGCGGACGCACCCGCGCCCGCTGAGGCTGCGTCTCCGCGACTTCCGAGAAACTTCATTTCGCTTACCACGATCTCGACGGTCGTCTTTTTCTGGCCATCGCGCTTATCTTCCCATTCGCGTGACTGAATGCGCCCCTCGAGATAAACCTGCGAGCCCTTCTTCAAATATTGTTGCGCGAGTTCCGCCAGCTTGCCCCATAGCACGATCCGGTGCCATTCCGTCCGTTTTTGGCGTTCGCCGTTGCGGTCTTTGTATGAACTGTCGGTGGCCAGCGAAAAATTGGCCACAGCCTGCCCGCCGGAGGTGAAGCGCGTCTCGGGATCGCGGCCTAGCCGCCCCACAAGGATTGCTTTGTTGACTGACATGCGAGGAGTATATCCGAAACAGAGGCGCGAGTTAAGCGCAAGAGTTCCCGGAGTCTTGTCCCAATGATTCGGTCGCGTGCTAATGTCCCGATGAAAATGTCACCCCCTGAACCGGGAAACATTTCGCCTGAATCAGAAAAAGTTGCCGCCACCGGCCGTGCTTTTGCCGTTCGCGTAGGGAAAGCTCGCGTACTGTGGACGCACTCCAAGCCAGGAATCCGCAGCTGGATCGAAAGACTTTGTTAGAATCGGGCAGGCCAAGGCGTATCAAGGGTGTGCAGCGGCGTCCGCCCGGCGGGATTGCCGCCAGGTTGTGCGTGACCGGCGGAAAATGGAGGGGTAGCGATGGCCGAACAGAATTTCGAGAATCATGGAAAAGTTGTGCCCGCGTTTCATTTCGTCGCCGTGCCGATATTTACATTCAATTTGGGCTGGGCAGTCTACCGCGCCTCGCATCATCTTACCGGAGACACTTTAGTGGCCCTGTTGGTGGCTATTGCCCTCTTGGACTTCGCTTTTCTGGCGCGCATTTTCGCCTTGCGCGTTCAGGATCGCGTCATCCGCTTGGAAATGCGGCTCCGATTGCGGGAATTGTTGCCGGATGATTTGCGCGGCCGCGTCGGCCAGTTTTCACTGCCACAATTGATCTCCCTCCGATTCGCGGGCGATGCCGAGTTACCCGCCTTGGCCCGCCGCGTCCTGGAAGAAAATCTGCAAGATCGTAAGGCCATCAAGAAACTGGTGAAAGACTGGCAGGCCGACACCCTCCGCGCCTGAGTGGCGGGTGTTTGGCATGCAATGAAAGCGCAGACCGCGGCATCAGGCGCTAGCCTATTTCGAAACCGCAATCCGTGCCCCGGCGTCGCGAGTCACGATTCATAAGTCGCAAGTTACAAAGCGCAGATCGCGCCCTATCTAAAATCCCAGGTCGGAGAGTCCCGGATGTTCGTCCGGCCGCCGCCCCAGAGGCCAGCGGAATTTGCGCGAAGCCTCCGCGATGGGCGCGTCGTTGATGC
>JBAVQT010000565.1:0-9194 GCA_049694295.1 Candidatus Acidiferrales bacterium | reverse complement strand
TTTATCGAGCGCTAGACCGAGCACGCTAGCAGTTCGTTTTTCTTGAAGGCGGCCTCCACGGTTGCTGCGAGCGAAAGGCAATGGGCGGGTTCCAGCACCGGATAGTGAACGCGCTGAGGAAACGCATCATAAGTCCTGCCATCTAGTTTTCTCCCCAAGAATGCCTTGCGCACCCCGCCCCATTGCTTAAAGAAAAACGGCACTCTTTCCTGCTTGCATTGATCTCGGACAGATACTACCCACTCCTTTTTCATCGGTCTAGCGCCGGGGCCGCTCTCTCCGCCGACGATCACCCAACTGATTCCGGCCAGATTCAGTTTCCCCACGTCTTCTAGGAGGGGCTCAACAGAAAGAAAACGCACTGCAGCCTGCGCATCACGCAAATCTGCGATGCGCGGCAGGCCGTACTTTTGGTCCTCGACGCTCACTCCCCACCAAATGTGAGGCTGCTTCGCGGCAAAGCTCAGTCTCGAATCCAGAAGCTCCCGTAGACGCTTGGAGCGCTTCGTCAACACCTGATAGGTATGCCATCTTGCGGTTACCATCACTTTGGCGACCGCACAGATATATTCCTCCGGCACTGCGTCATGGAACAAATCGCTCATTGAATTCACGAAAATCATCCTGGGCTTGCGCCAGCGCAAAGGCTCCGCAAGTTTTTCCGGTACTAAGCGAAGATCGAATCCTTGCTCATAAGGATGCCCCTTCACTCCTCGAAACCGCTCCGCAAACGTCTCGGCATAGCAATGCTTGCATCCAGGGCTAATTTTCGTGCAACCCCGAACAGGGTTCCAAGTAGCGTCAGTCCATTCAATCGCCGACTGAAGGCTCATCTGTCAGTTCTCCTCGGAAATGTGACCACCACGCTATCAGCGAACGTAGCTTGGCCGTTCCTTTTCGGCCTGCTATCGGCAGCAGGATCTGCCGCGACCTTCCCGGCGGCCTCAAGATTCCCAAGAGCCTTCTTGTGATTAGCCCTCACATAGGGCTTGCCCACGCTATGCCCAATGTAAACAGCCTCCATCGCGAGTTTCTGCCCGGCGAAATCCCTCAGTAGGCTCTCTTCGAGGTCGTCCAATGGCCTCGATAGAGCGAATAGCAGGGGATAGTTGTTAGACGCTGGCGAATACCCGAACGAGGGGACCCCTTGCTCTTGGTCAGAGCTCTCCTTGGCCATGATTTCCTTCATAATCTCGTATCCCCTAAAATTCTTAGTCGCGAAGATCAGGTGATGTGTAGTTCTTGTGCCCTGGTCGTCCTTGAAGCAGAAAGGAAGAACATACGCAGCTCCCATCTCTTTAAGAGCTTTGGATAATTCCTCGATGATGAGTGCTTCTCGTTCGTCTGGTTTCAATCCAGCCAGCTTTTCTCGAATTCGGTCGGCGCGCTCGTTGCCAAATAAGACATTCATGTGTTCGCTGACGAAGGTGTTGGTCAATCCCATATTAATGCGCCGATAGTTAAAAAAGAATATGCAGTCGCATCCCCAATCTTTCAGTACCGAGTTGATAAGCGCAAGTGACAATCCCTTGTAGCCCCATGGATCGACAAAAAAAAGTGTGGGAACGAGTTTAGTTTTTTCAAAGAGCTTTACGATTTCTGTCCCAACCTCCTCCCGTCGAACCTGAGGCTGGTGTCGCAACTGCTCAATTCCCGGCAGCGAACCGATGGCTTCCCTAAGGGACTGCGCATTCCTCTCGTCTCCGTCATTAAAGATGGTGAGCAGCATTTTCGCCATGTCTGGGTCGTGGAGCGCCTTTTCAAGCACTAGTATCGGAGTTGAGACAGTTCCGTCCCTATAACGGCCCGGCCCGGCGAACAAATCGATGTACGCAATGCGGTTACCGTGTGTTTTAGCGCTCGGAATCACGACTTTTGCCCACGCCCAGAAGTACTTGGATACAATCCGGGACTTAATCGCAGATTGTTCACTCGCCTCATCGAAGAAGGTAGGGTCGGCCATCGTCTTAAACGCGATCCCAGAATGCTCGAACCGCAACCACATGTTCGCCTTTTGTTCGTCTTCCTGTCAACTCTGAGATCGTGGCCATCCCTCCACATTCCAAGCGTGGCACGCTCAAGCCTTCCGCGTGCCTTAGCCCTTCCATGATCCTAGGCAAGGACGCGGTCGCCAACGACTCTGCCGGCATTTCTCATCTCGGCTCCCAACCGCAGCTACGACCTCGAACTAAATACCTCACCAGCGAAATTGGTGCAAGTAACTTCGTCCCGAGAACGCGCTGTGGGATCCAAGAGTGCATGCTACCCCCGAGGGCGCGTCATTGTCGACGTCGTCGCCCGAATTTCCCGTGTGGAACTTGCGCTGAGACCATCTCCTCGAATTAAGAGTGCACACGAGAAACTTCCCATGCACCTCGTCCAGTGCTAGCCTGCTTCCCGAAGTGGCAATCGCGGAATGAGGAGGCGGTGTGACGAGGCGAGTTTCCGACGCATACGACCCCTCGCTTCGGTTGTCCGCGCACCGAGGCCACACCGCACCGGGCAAAGACGGCGGCGAGAACCAAACTCAACAGCAACGGCGACGGCTCGCTCAGGCAATGCGCGCGAGCGGTACGCGTCCCGGTTCCCACCGAGGACGCGGACGGCGCGTCCCGGTTCCGACCGAGGACGCACAAGGCGCGGAAACCGCGACCTGCAAAGCAACGGCGACGGCTCGCTCAGGGAATGCGCGCCCTTTGCCACGGCACTCAGGACAGGCGACCGGGACACAAAGTGCGTGCTTCGCGCACACACGGCTTTTGTCGCGGGTTCAACTGAGGCTCCGGCCCCCGGAAAACCATTTATGAGACGCGCTCTAGTCACGAATCACGGCCTCCAACCAGTCACGAGCCACGGCCGCACTCCCGCCACTTGCGACCTGCCGCTCGGCACTGACGCTCATGGTTGAAACCGCCGCCAACTCCGCCGCGCTCACAGAAGGTGCGCCGCCGCACGCGCCGGAGCCGACCGCCGGCGCCGCGCACTGGCGCGCCGGCTTCTGGAGCCTAATCGTCACGCAGTTCCAAAACGCCTTTAACGACAATGGACTCAAATTCCTGGTCATTTACATCATCGTGGCCATGGATTTCCCGAAGGAATATCGCGACCGCCTCGTGCTGGTTGTCGGCGCTCTGTTCGCGATTCCCTTCATTCTCTTCTCTCTCACTGGCGGCTATTTCGCGGACCGCTACAGCAAGCGCAGCGTGGTGATCGGCACCAAGCTGATGGAAGTGGGAGTGATGACCTTTGCCATCGCCGGGCTGTGGCTTCACAGCCTGCCGCTGGAATGCGCAGCCGTTTTCCTGATCAGCACGCAATCGGCTCTCTTCGGCCCGTCCAAGTACGGCCTCTTGCCTGAGATTCTGCCGGAGACGCGATTGTCGTGGGGCAACGGCATACTGGAGCTCGGCACCTTCATCGGCAGCATCACCGCCGTAATCGCCGCCGGGTATCTGTACCAGTGGTTTTCGGGGCGAGAACAATTTGCCGGCCTGGCATTCCTGGGATGCACGGCCCTGGGCTTGGCTACCAGTTTTGGCATCTCGCGCGTGCCAGCAGCCGATCCCACTCGCGAATTTCGCGCCAATCCGTTCGCCGATTTTGCGGGACAGCTTCGAACGATCCGCGCAGACCGCGTGCTGGGCTGGGCCGTGATCGGCAACACCTATTTGTGGTTTCTCGCGGCGCTGCTGCAATTCACGATTGTCGTCTATGGGCACGACACCTTGCATGTCGGCGAATCGCAAATCAGCTATCTGCAAGCCGCGGTGGGAATCGGCATCGGCCTCGGCAGCTTCGCGGCCGGATACCTTTCAGGCGGGAAAATCGAGTACGGATTGATCCCGCTCGGCGCGCTGGGCATGACCGTGTTCGGCGCTCTGCTCTATCTGCCCGGCCTCACGCTCGCAACTACCGCCATTCATCTCAGCCTGCTCGGATTTTTCGGCGGCTTCTTTGCCGTGCCGCTCAACGCCCTGATCCAGCACCGCCCGCGACCCGAGGAAAAGGGCGGCGTCATCGCTGCCGCCAACCTGCTCTCCTTCGTCGGCGTCTTCGCCGCCGCGGGGGCCTACTATCTCTTTTCGAGCGGACTCCATGAGACGCCGCGCGGAGTTTTTCTCGATGGCGCGGTGCTCACGCTGGTCACCACCGCCTACTCCATCTATCTCCTCCCCGATTCGCTGCTCCGCCTGCTGCTCTGGATGATTACCCATACCATCTATCGCATTCGCGTGGAGGGACGCGAAAACATTCCGCAAACGGGCGGTGCGCTGTTCGTTTCCAACCACATGTCGCTGATTGACGCCATCCTGCTGCTCGCCGCCATCGACCGTCCCATCCGCTTCCTGATGTTCAAGGGAATTTACGACCATCCGGCCATCAAGCCCTTCGCGAAAATGCTGCGTGTGATTCCCATCTCATCCGAACTGCGCCCGCGCGAAATGATTCATTCTCTGCGTGAGGCCAGCGGTGCCATTCGCGATGGTGAAATCGTCTGCATCTTTGCCGAGGGTCAGATCACCCGCATCGGACAGATGCTTCCCTTCCGTCGCGGCTTCGAACGAATCATGAAGGGCGTGGACGCGCCCATCGTCCCCGTCAATCTCGGCGGCGTGTGGGGCAGCATTTTCAGTTTCGAGCGCGGGCGCTTCGTCTGGAAGCTGCCGCATTCGATTCCCTATCCAGTCACCGTGAGCTTCGGCAAGCAGATGCCGCCGTCGGCCACGCCGTTCGAAGTCCGCGAAGCGGTGCAGGAACTGCAATCTGATGCCTACCGCCATCGCGTGGCGAAGCTGAAGACTCTGCCGCTCGCGTTCGTCCGCACCGCACATCGCGCCCCCTTCCGATTCGCCATGGGCGACGCGCGCCGGATGCACGTCACTTGGGGCTCCGCGCTGCTGGCTTCAATTCTGCTCGCGCGCCGCCTGCGAAAAGTTTGGGAAGGTCAGGAAATGGTCGGCATCCTTTTGCCACCTTCGGTGCCGGGCGCATTGGTTAATTTCGCGGCCACTCTTTCGGGCAAGGTGCCGGTAAACCTCAACTACACCCTGCCCAACGAAACGCTGGCCTCCTGCGCCGCGCAGTGCAATCTGCAAACCGTGATCACCACCAAACTCTTACTTGAGAAACTTCCTATCCAGGTGCCGGGCAAGACCATCTTGATCGAGCAAGCGGCTGCTTCGCCGCGTGTTGGCGAAAAAATCGCGGCGCTGGCCCTGTGGTTTCTGCCGGGGCGCTTCATCGAACGAATTCTCAGCGGCGGCAAGAACGCCACAATGGACGACCTCGCCACCATCATCTTTTCCAGCGGCAGCACCGGCGAACCAAAAGGCGTCATGCTCACGAATTCAAATATCGCCGCCAATGTCGAGCAGATGGGCCAAACCTTCATGCTCAATCGCAATGATGTCCTGCTGGGCATACTTCCTTTCTTCCACTCCTTTGGATTTACGGTCACGCTCTGGCTGCCAGCCGTGCTCGGCGTAGGCGCGGCCTATCATCCCAGCCCGCTCGATCTCGCCGCCGTTGGCGCCTTGGTGCGCGACTACCGCGTCACTTTCCTGCTCGCCACGCCAACTTTTCTCCAGGCTTACACTCGCCGCATCCCGCCCGAGGATTTTGGCAGCCTCCAGTTCGTAGTCGTCGGAGCCGAAAAATTGCCGGAGTCCGTCGCAGTAGCCTTCGAGGATCGCTTCGGCCTCAAGCCGCTCGAAGGTTATGGCTGCACCGAATGCTCGCCCGTCGTAGCCGTTAATACGCGCGATTTTCGCGCGCCTGGTTTCCGCCAGGTGGGTTCCAAGCGCGGCCATATCGGACATCCCCTCCCCGGCGTGAGCGTCCGCATCGTGGATCCCGAGACGGGCGAGCGCAAACCCATGGACACACCGGGGCTGCTGCTGGTGCACGGTCCAAATGTCATGAAGGGGTACCTCAACAAACCGGAAAAAACCGCGGAAGTTATGCGCGACGGCTGGTACGTCACCGGCGATATCGCCGCCGAGGACGAAGACGGCTTCTTGACCATCACCGACCGGCTCAGCCGCTTCAGCAAAATCGGCGGTGAGATGGTCCCGCATATCAAAGTCGAGGAAAAATTGCAGGAAATCGCCGGTGGACCCGAGCGTCAGTTCGTAGTCACCGGCATGCCCGACGGCAAGAAGGGCGAGCGCCTGGTGGTTCTCCACACCCTCGATCCGGACGCCTTAAAATCCGCGATCGAAAAGTTGGGCGCTGCGGGCTTGCCAAACCTCTGGACCCCGCGCGCAAATCAGTTCTTCCAGATCGAAGAGCTTCCCTACCTGGGTACGGGCAAGCTGGACCTCCGCCGCGTCCATGAACTGGCAGTCGAACTTTCAAAGGAGGCTCCGCCTCGGCCAGCCTGACACGCCTTTCACCGCACCAAAATCCCACTTCAGCGTTCTCGCCGAACGCATCGATGCTGCGCAAGCGCCATTCGCCGTTTTTCTATTGTGCTGCGTCGAGCAATTCGCTACAGTCCAAGTGCTGGAGAATTTTCGGCATGAAAACGCATCTTTACAATCCGACGAAGTGGCACCGCTCGGGGATTGCGGCCGAATGAGCTTCAGCCCCTCTCGGTAGCCATTTCTATCTAAATTCAAGAATGTACGCAGCGTTCGGCGCGTTGTTAGCGTCGGCTGTTTTTTCGCGTTTCTTGGGCGGCGTGGCGCGCGTTCGCGCGGCTTTCGCGCCGTTATTTTTTCTTTTTGCGGGCGTGAGACCACCACCGCCCGTGCGTTTCGCGTTCGCATTTGGGGCGGCTTTCATTCCAAAGGAGGAGGACATGCAAATCCACGTCAAGGATGGGACTCCCCTGCACAGCGATTCGCTGTGCCGCACCTGCTCGCATGCCCATATCGAAAAGGGATTCGGAGAGAGCGAACAGCTGGTAGTCTGCCAGGGCACCTACCCCGATCACCTGGTGCGCTTCCGCGTCCGCCAATGCTCCGGCTACGACGAGCTGAAGCGGCAAACCTTGCGCGAGATGGAAAAAATCGCCTGGGTACTCGAAGAACGCGCCAGTTCGCGCCTGGTCGGCTTCGTCTCGCCCCCGGACGCTCACAAAAAAGAACACGAGGTTGAGCTCACGCTCTCGGACAAGAAAAAAGCATGAGCGAAAAGCCGCGGCTGCGATCGGCTGCGGCTCTTTTCGTTTTCGAATGCGCCTCGAACCACCCACTAAAAAACGGCCAGCTTCACGTGCAGGAATTTCTTCGGATTCTGCCGGAAATCGCTCACCAGCAAACGAAGATCGCCGGAAAGTCCGGTCATATTGTCGTACAGCGCGGGATCGCTGAAAAGCTTCCCGGCCGTTCCTTGATTCGAATTCAGCTTCGCCGTGGCATCGCGAACGTTCGCCGAGGCGTCGCGCAGATTCCCGTACAGTGCGTCATCCTTCACCAGCTTGCCCAGAGTTCCCTGCCCTTGCTCCACTCCTCCCAGCAGCGTGTTGCCATGGTCCACCAGTTCCTTCGCGCTCTGATAAAAGGCCTGATCGTAGACTAGCTTGCCGAGCGTGCCCTTCTGCTGCTCTACGGCCGCCAGCACGTTATCGGCGTGCCCAATCGTGTCATTGGCTTTGTTGTAGAGGTCATCCGAGGCCACCAGCTTGCCCAGGCTTCCTTGTCCCTGTTGAATTGATGACGCCACCTGGCTCAGACGCGTCGCGGTGTCGTTCAAATGGTTGTAGAGCGAAGGATCGTTCATCAACTTGCCGAGCGTGCCGTTGCCCTTCTGAACCTGGTCCACGATTCCGCGCAGGTCGTCGCTCAGCGCGCCGAGATTCTGCATCAGGTCCGCGCCCCGCTCGACCATCTGCTTCATGGCCGCCTCTTCGCGCCCGGGAATCACGCCATTGGGAGGAATCACCGTTCCCGTGAGTCCGCGTTTGATGGTCACGTAACGGTTGCCGAGTAATCCCTCGGTTATCAAGCTGGCCGAGGAATCGGTGCGAATATCCTGGGCATACTTCGTGTCAATGCGCAGGCCCAGCGTGATGTTGTGCATGTCGTCGCTGGGATGCGGCGTCAGCCGGATGGACTCGACGCTGCCCACCTGCACGCCGTCCAGGCGCACCGGCGCGCCCGTTTGCAAGCCCTCGACTTCATTGAGATAGGTGGTCAGCCGGTACTTCGGACCAAGAATCCCCGCGCCGGTGACGTAAAAAATTCCGACCGCGAGAATAAAAAGTCCCACGAGCACGAATAAGCCCACGCGAAGTTCCGACCAAGTCAGTTGCTTGCGCTGCGCCATGATCTATCCCTCCCTGAAAGCGGATGGCATCGCCACCGCTCCGAAACGAATTCAAACCTGACTCGCGCCCGCGGCAGCAGTTCGCGCCGCGGTATTTCGCGCCACCATGCGTCGTCATTCCGCGGAGATCAAAAATTCCTTCAGATACTCATCCGATGCGTCCAGCATCTCTTCCGCCGCACCTTGCCAATAAATTTTTCCGTCGCGCAAGACGAGCACGTTCGTCGGCGCTTTCACAGCCTCCGGCCCGCGCGGATCAGTCCTCACCACCCGGCTCGTAGCCGCATCGAACCGAAAATTCGCCAGACCAAACGCATCCTGTACGCGGTGCGTGGCCAGCAGCGACGTCACCCCCTGCGAGTCGCGTCCACGCAAAATCAAGGTGATGATCGTCTGCGAGGTCACCGGATCGAGTCCGGCGGTGGGCGAATCGTAAAAGACCACCGAAGGCCGGTCGATCAGCGCGCGCGCGATCGAAGCGCGCCGGCGCATGCCGCCCGAAAGTTCGGCCGGAAACTGATCGATGGCATCCTCGAGCTCCACAAAACGCAGCGCTTCACGCACTCGCGTGTCGATTTCTTCCTGCGGTAAATCTTCTTCGATCAGGCGAAACGCGACGTTGCCCGCCACGGTCATCGAATCGAAGAGCGCGCCCTCCTGAAAAACGAATCCGATCCGCCGGCGAAAATCGAGCAGCTCGCGTTCCGGCATTTCCGTCACGTCGCGGCCCATCACCAGGATGCGCCCCTCGGCAGGACGCAGCAGCCCGGCCGCCAATTTCATCAGCAGGGTCTTGCCGCTGCCCGTCTCGCCCAGCAGGACTTTCGTCTCACCGTGCCAGACGTCGAATGAAATTCCGCGCAGCACGTCTTCGCCGTCAAACGTCACCCGCACGTCACGAAACGCGACTAACGGCTCGGGCG
>JBAVQT010000564.1:0-8723 GCA_049694295.1 Candidatus Acidiferrales bacterium | reverse complement strand
GCGTTGACTGAATGGCTCTCTGAAGTTACCGGGGAGCGCCCGGCAGTCCATGACGCCTTTGCTGGCGTGGCCAATTATGCGGCGCCCAAATCGGATGTCGAGGCCCGCATGGTGATCCGGCTGTTGCGGCTGCTGGTGACCAAGGGGCTGCTCACCGACGCCGAGGCTTCATCGGTGATTCACGAACAGGTTCTCTGACGTTTTCCGCACTGTCTCGCGACCTCAGGCGGCCGCGAGAGAATCAGAATCGCGGGCCCTCGGTAAACACTTGGGAGTGAGCTCGTCCGCATGAAGAAAAAACGACTAGGCGAGGTCCTGCGCGAGCGGGGCCACATCTCTCACGCCGATCTCAGCAAAGCCATCGAGGACCAACAGGGCAAGCTCGTCCATCTGGGCGAGCTGATGCTTGAGCGCGGAGTCGTCTCGAAAAAAGACCTGGTCGCGGCGCTGACGGAAGTAACCCGCGTGCCCTACGCGGACTGCGCGATCGCCGACGTGGATCCCGAAGTCCTCAAGCTGCTCCCCTTCGCCGTGGCGCGGCGCTGCTGCGTGTTGCCGCTGCTTTGCCAGGGCACCAAGCTGGTCGCGGCGATGGCCGAGCCGCAAAATTTGCAGATTCTGGATGAGTTGCGATTCATGACGGGAATGGAAATCGTCCCGCGCATGGCCTTCCGCAGCGAGATCGAAGCGGCCGTCGAGCGCCTGTATGGCGCGGCGGTGGCTGCCGAAGAGGCGGTGGCGGCCGCGATTGCGCCCTCCAACGAAGATCCGGGGATGGAATTTATTTCCTCCAGCTCCCTGCAGCGGAATATCGAGGCGATGGAAGAAATGCAGGCCGAGCTGCTGCAGAAAAGCACGCCGGCCGTCCGCCTGGTGGCTTCCACGATCACCGCCGCCGCCGCCAAGCAGGCCAGTGACATCCACATCGAGCCGCAATCCACCGACACCGTGATTCGATTCCGCGTGGACGGCCTGCTACGCGATTTTCAGCGCATTCCCCGGAATCTGCAAAACTCCGTGGTTTCGCGAATCAAAATTCTCGCCGATATGGATATCGCCGAACGCAGAGCGCCGCAGGACGGCCGGTTCCTGGTGAGGATTTCCGGCCGGCGCATCGACCTTCGCGTCTCCACGCTGCCCACGCAGTATGGCGAAAAAGTGGTCATGCGGCTTCTCGAGTCCGACGCTCCCATGCAGAACTTCGCCATGCTCGGCCTGGCGCCTGAGATCGGCGCGGAGCTGCTGCGAATCCTGGCAATGCCGCAGGGAATGGTCCTGGTAACCGGACCAACGGGATCGGGAAAATCCACCACTCTCTATTCATCGCTCAACGTCGTGCGGAAACCCAGCGTGAATGTGATCACTGTGGAAGACCCCGTCGAATATGCGGTGCCCGGGCTTAACCAGGTGCAGGTGAACACCAAGGCGGGGCTTACCTTCGCAGCCAGCCTGCGCTCGATCTTGCGCCAGGACCCCAACGTGATCATGGTCGGTGAAATCCGCGACAAGGAAACCGCGGAGATCGCCATCAAGGCCGCGCAAACCGGGCATCTGGTGCTCTCGACCCTGCATACCAACGACAGCGTCTCCGCCGTCACGCGCCTGCTCGACCTGGGCGTCCCGGGATTTCAGATCGCGACTTCCGTAACTGGCATCATCGCGCAGAGGCTGGTAAGGCGGCTCTGTTCCTGCAAGGACGAAGTTCCGGCCAGCGACGAATATCTTTCGCGCGTCTTGCAAGCCGGAATGAAAGATCCGCCACCGACGCAGCATGTCCCCGCGGGCTGCGATATCTGCGATTTCACCGGTTACAAAGGGCGCGTCGGAATTTATGAGCTCCTCGTGCTTGACGATGAAATTCGCGCCGCGGTTCGCACCACCGGGCGCACCGATGAGATTCGCGCTCTGGCGCGCAGCCACGGAATGAGGTTGATGCAGGAGTACGCGCTCGATCGCGTGCGCCAGGGTGTGACCACGCTCGACGAAGTGCTGCGCACCGTGCCATTCGAAGCGATCGCCGCGGCGCACTGCGCGGCCTGCCAGCACGAACTCTCTCCCGGCTTTGTCTATTGCCCTTATTGCGGCGTGAAGCGGACCTCCAGCAGCGACGCCTCCGGCCACGAACACGAATTAGCCGGCCAACCCGTGGGTCAAGGAGCGCGCGAGCGATGACCGCGTCGAAAAATGGAACCGGCTGGAACGCAGCTCGCTCGGCGCGCCGATACATGAGCCTTCGCGATCTCTCCGTCACCTACGAGGGCTCCACCGAAGACGTGGCCCAACGCCTGCCCGACATCAGCACGCGCGGAATGTTTATCAATACCAACCGCCGCTTTCCCGAAGGCGCCGTGCTCAATGTTAAATTCCGCCTGGCCCTCTCGGGCATCGAAATTCAGGCGCGCGCCGAGGTGCGTTATTGCCTCACCGGAGTCGGCGTCGGCGTCGAGTTTGTCGATATTGCGCCGGCCTCGGTGCAAGCCATCGCCAAGGAAATCGACATGGGATACGAGCTTCAAGGAATCACGAAGGAACCGGTTCGCGGTGGCCGGAGCCTGTAGTCTCACGTTGCCAGGTCGAAATGTTGGCCAGGCCGGCTTAGGCGAGTTGCGTGACTATTAGCCCGGATCTCCTCGGGTCCTAGAACTAGCCGTAGTAGCCCGCACCCTGCATCAATTTCCCACATAGGGAAGAAATTGCACTGAGAGAGTCATTTTGACGTGAGCGATCGAAGCTAACCCCCTTGTTGTCAATAGCCATATTAAATCCCGGCTGGAACAGTTCGTGCAATCGTATAGGCGGGGGTGCAGCCGATGGGAGAACGCCGGAAAGCCCGAAGGTACGAAGTTCATCTGCCCGTTCAAGTTTGTATGTCCCGCAACCGTCCGGCCGAGTTCTACACTGGTCAATTGCGCGACGTTTCGCGCACCGGAATTTATTTCCATTCCCAAGTCCAACTTGAGGAAGGCTCGAACGTCGAATTGACCTTCGCGCTGCCCACCGAAAAAGATCGCGGAGCTTCGGTCTTGGTTCGCGCCAGCGCCCGAACATTGCGCGTTGACACCATCAAGGGCGAAATCACTCCGGTGTACGGCGTCGCCGCGGCGATCGACCGCATCGATTTTGTCCGCCCCATTGTTTCCACCGCCGCGTAATCAGCCGAGTGCACCTGCACCACGCGTCTCGGACGCCAGATCGGCGATTTCCAAACAGTTTCGGAAGTTCAGGCTGCGGCGCGAGCTGCGGCCTTTCTCGTTTCTGGCGTCGCATTAGCTCATTGCCCTCCAGAAGTTTCCTGCGAAAATCCGCCGTGCGCACTTGACGCGGCACGACTCGAAAATCGCTGCGGCAACAACCGAAAGGACCCCGCAACAATGACCAGGGCCGAGCGCGAACTCGCCATCCTGCAGGCTCTCTGCGCGGGACACGTCGCCAAGGACGAGCGATCCCGCGCCATGCAGCAACTCGCGCCTTACGAATGGAGCGTCGGCGAGCATCGCGTGGTATTCGACGCCCTGGGGCGAGCCGGCGCGGACGCAGGTCGCGATCCCGGCAGCGAGCAGGCCAGACGCGCGCGAATGGCAGTCGCCACCACCCGCGCTGGATTCCCCGAAGTGGCCTGGGCCGACTATTTTACGGAAGACGTCCGTACCACGGGCGTGGTGCTAATGAGCCTGATCCGGGCGCTCGACGCCGCGGACGATGATCCCGTGATGTTGGATTGAGGCGACGCCGCAATCGGTTCGTGGCATCTCAGGTGGCATGCCGTACGCGTGGAATCCTGAGTGTCAGCCTTCGCGCTGGCAATCCCAGCGCAGAAACACCGGACCGCGATGAGTTCGAGCTGGAAGCGCTACGCCGCGCTGGCCGACGTCGTCTGCCTGCCGGCTTTCATTCTTTGGTTCATCTGGCGACTGCAGTTCACCGCTCGCTGGACCTGGATATTTTTCGTCGCCTGGATCGCGCTGAGCTTCGCCCTGCACCATGACACTCCGAAAACGATGGGCTGGCGCGCCGACAACATTGGTTCCGCGACGAAACAGGCTGCCATCGTGTTCGGCGCCATGGCCCTCGGGCTGGCTGCGATTGGAATTGCGCTGGGAGCGCCTGGCCACCCGCCGGCGAATCTGCTTTCCTGGCGCAGACTCGGAAGCTATTTTTCGTTTTGCCTGCTGCAGCAAGTAGCCCTCAATTCCCTGCTGCACAATCGCATGTTGTTGCTGATCCCGCGTAAACCGCTGGCTGCGCTGTGCACCGGAGCGATCTTCGCCGCGCTGCACTGGCCGAATCCAGTGCTTGTCCCACTCACGTTTATAGCCGGCACGGCGATGGCCTGGATGTTTGGCCGCCAGCGCAATATTATTCCGCTAGCCATCGGCCAGGCCCTGCTGGGTTCGCTCCTGATCTGGGCGTTTCCCGCACCGTGGCTCCATCACATGCGCGTAGGCCCCGGCTTCTACGGAGTGTAGCCACACGCGAAGCGGCATGTGCCTACACGGGCCGATTCAAGGGTGTTCACAGATGGTCTTTCTAAGCGAGCCTGCAACTCTGGCGATTGCATCACGCCTCAGGCGAGAAAAAGGTATTGACACTTGATATGGTTTTGCCTCATCTGAATGCGCAAAGCTCGATTGCCTGGTTTCAACGAGTACCGACTGGCGCTCGGGAGAGTCTTGTCACAGCACGGGGACTCTGCTTATTCGGTAACCGCGTTTACCAGGACTGGGGCATTAAACCAGACCCCTTTTGCTTAGGTATTGCAGCAGCGGCTGGAAATTTTGTTGGACGATTTGTCGAATTCCGGTTCGGCCGTTCGTCTATGTAATGAAGGCACGGCGACCGGCCCGCCGAAAGCCGTTACCAGCTAAAGGAGAAATCATGAGGCAGTATCTGGTTGCTATTCACCACCCCGATCGTCCAGGTATGAACGGAGCGGTAAAAAACGAAAAAGTATGGAAGAAAGCGATCGCCCGAAATCAAGTCCGCAGCATTTTCCTAAGCGCGTTCGTACTCCTCGCCGCGCTGATCGCTACCCGGCCCGCAGCCGCACAAGACGCCAAACAACCGTATCCAACGATGGCCCCGGTAGAACAATATCTAATGGCTCGCGACGCGGAAATTGCCCTCGCCCGCAGCGCCGCTCCAGACGGCGTCTCCCACGACGCCTCGGTCATTGTCCTAACCCGTCAGGGCTACGAGACCGCGGTGCAAGGCAAAAACGGTTGGGTCTGCTGGGTCGGACGCTCATGGATGGCCATGTTCGACCACCCCGAATTTTGGAACCCAAAAGTTCGCGCCGCGGAGTGCTTCAATGCACCCGCCGCCCGCTCCGTCCTGCCGTAT
This sequence comes from Candidatus Acidiferrales bacterium, assembly GCA_049694295.1. Lineage (GTDB taxonomy): Bacteria > Acidobacteriota > Terriglobia > Acidiferrales > UBA7541 > Palsa-295. The sequence continues at coordinate 3,383 of JBAVQT010000564.1, read as the reverse complement.
GCCTACAAACGCACGGAATTGTTGCTGGCCGGCCATTCCAAATCCGAAGTCATCGCCGCAATCAAAGCAGCGATAGACAAAAAAGAATTGCCGGCCGTGGAGCCGGGAACTGTCAGCTATATGATGTCGAAGGGCTCGTATCTCACCGATGAGGGCGGCCACAACGGCCCCCACCTGATGTTCTACGAAACAGCGAAAGACGGCGCAGCCTGGGGCGCAAATCTCACAAACTCCCCAGTCATGGCCGTAAATTACTGGTACATCTCCGCGGAATCCTACCCACTACTCAAATCCTTCACACCACTGTCCGTCTTCCTAATAGGAGTAGACAAATGGTCCGATGGAACGCCAGCACCGAGCATGTAAAAAGACCCCGCGGCAAACGTTGAGTCCCGCCGGACCAAAAATTGAAATCCTCGCGAACGGCGGCCAATTCCTGCCGTCCGTGAGCCGAGACCGCCAGCTATTCGCCGAAGTTCGTAAAGGGCTCGCCGAGTTGGCGGAAGCGTGTGGGAGTCGAACCCACCATTCTGGCCGCGAAGGACAGGATCAATGGCTTTGAAGGCCACGAGGATCACCGGATCCCATGCGCTTCCGCGAGGATTATAGCAAGCGCGCGCATGCTGCAAACAAGTGACTCAGCGTGTGAGATGTAGTGAACAAACGACGGAACCCGGAATGCGTTACGATCTGGAAGCGGACTCGGAGAATTTTTTCCGGGCGAGATCGAGCAGCTTGGTATCGGTGCAGACTTCGTAGTAGGCGCGCGTGCCCTGATTGCCGATCTTTCCGCCGGGCAGCAATTGCCGGACCAAGCCCTTGCGAATCACAATAGGCTCGAGCGATTCGCCGAGCGGAACCTGGCCGAAATAGAGCGGAACGCGTTCCTTGCCCCACGGCATCGGGAAATTGCCGGCCATGGGCGCCAGCGAAATTTCGCTCGAGAGCTTCTGGAAGCCTTCCTCGTTAATTTCGATTCCATTGAGATTGTAGCGAATCATCAGCTCTTCGCCTTCATCCGCCGCGGCGTCTTCCATTAGAGTTTGCAGCAGAAAAACATTGAAGGGCGAAGGATTCTCCTGAAACAGGCGCTTGGCCATTTTGGAGCAGCTCGATAGCCGGTCCGAAAGATTCAGGGCGCGCGAAATCATGATGCGCGAATCGGCATCTTCCCACAGCGACGGCGCGGAATCTTGAAAGGCGACTCCCACGCCCAGCTCCAGCGCTGGAAGATGCGACGTCTTCGCGCGCGAATTGTACGCCGCGGTGACCGTCAGTATTTCACGCGCCAGAATCGAAGCCTTGGCGACTGCGCGCTGCGTGGCGCGCGTGGATTCGGTCTCATAGATTGCCAGAATGATGGCGTCGCCTTCGATGAAAACTCGCGCAGCCCCAAACCGCTCGAGCATCCGTTTCACCGGCTCGTGAAGCGTCATGCTGAAATGCGACGCGGGATTCAATCCGCGCGCCAGAAGATCCTTGGTGATCCCGGTTGAGCCGCGAACGTCGGCCTTGATGACCACGTGGTTGACGACGGGATCGTCAGTGGGGCGGCCTTCTTCGGGATGCAAGAATTCGTAGAGGGATTTGTTGGCGCGAGAGAGCTCGCGGGCCCGCTCCTCGCGAACCAGATTGACGCGATCCATCCACGCTGAGATGAGCTGGTAATTGCGGCGATCCCGGCGCAGCCGCATCAAATCCTCGGCGAATTGCAGTCCGGTGGAAAGAGTCTCTTCGTGCGTGCGGCGGCGAATGGCTCGCGAGGATTCTTCGAGCTTGCGAGTCGAAATTTTGCGCGCGGGAAACTGCTCGAGGATCTGTTCCACGCGGCGCGTCTCGTCGCGGCTCACCAGGGCCTTCTTGAGTTGCTGCAAGTGGACGGGCGGGCAGTAGTCGGCGTGAATCTTGCGAAGCTCGTAGCCCGCGAGCATGTGGAAGACCAGGTCGCGCTCTTCCAGGCGGTGAATCCACTCTTCCAGCAGCTGCGAGCGAGTTTCGGGCGAAGGATGTCCTTCGTTGCCGGCGGCGTCGGAGCCGAAGAGGCGGCGCGCGTTGTCAGGCTGATTGAGATAGTCGCCCACGCGGCTTTGCAACTCTTCGGCCAGAAAATTCATGCGCTGGCGCGCGGATTCAATCTGCGGGGCCAGCTCCTCGAGATTTTTCTCGATGGACGCGGCCTTGCGGCGAAGTTCCGCGATCTCGGATTTGGCTTCGGGCGAAGCGGCCGAGGATTTCCGTTTGAAGAGCCACGGAAAGGAATCGCCGCTCTCTCCGGAGCGCGAGGCCGCCTCTTCCTGCTCTTCTTCGATCCGCGCCAGCTCGGAGCGCAGCAGCCGCGCCTGCTCCACCAGCCGTTCGTGCGCCTTGCGAGCCTTGCCAAGGTCTTCGGTGTTGTCGCCGGTGAGGATAAAATCGCGGACAAAATCCAGCAGCAGCGCGTCGAATACCTCGAAACGGTCCGGATCGTTGACGAAATTTCCGAGCACCACGTAGTGCTCCAGAAAAAGATGGTCGTCGTTGCCGCCTTCCACGAAAAGAAATCGATTCTGCAGCAGATCGTAGGTCTCGCGATAATCCTCGCCGAAAAGCGCGCGCCGGGATTTCGAAAGCGTCCCCTCTTCCAGCTCGCGCCAGATGCGATAGAGCGTGTCGCCCACCTGCCGGTAGATGGCCTTGCGATTGGCCTGCACGTCGGCAATCCGCGAGCGCATCACGTGGGCCTGCTCGCTGTGTTCGTAAAGTTCGCCGCGGGCCCGAATCCAGTCTTTGCACTCGACCAGTAAACTCGAAAATTGAATGCCGATTTCGGCGGTCAAAAATTTCAGGATGCCCAGCTGATGCAGCACGTCCGTTTCGATGGATTGGCGAAACTTGGCGTGCGTGAGCGAAGCCTGCAGCACTTCACTGAGCAGGCGTCGAAACGCGGCATGCTCCGGCGCGCCCGTATGCCGCCGTTGACGGTCGCGATCGCGCTCCCGATCGTGATCCTTGCCCTGCAGCAGCGGAATATTCACGGCCAGCCGCACCAGATCGAAGAGATACTTGCGCGAAAATTCCACGAAGCGCGGGCTGAGAAACACGTCGTAGTGAATGTTGTCAACGCCCAGGGAAAGATTTTCGAGCCGAAGTTCGGCGGAGTACGACTCCAGCTTCATCCGAGACGGATGGGTGAGCGAAGGCGCAGTAGGAGCGTCTGGCATGGGCCGAGCGATGAAAGATCAGGTTAGCGGACGGAAAACCCGCGATGCAATGGAACTGGGCGAAAGGGTTACTGCCGCGGCGCCGAAAAGCGCAAGCAGTAACGGCTGATTAGTGAGCACCGGCGCATCATCGGTGGCGAAAGATTTGCGAAGGCTGTCAAGACGCGCAACAACCTGCAGCGG
>JBAVQT010000563.1:0-6709 GCA_049694295.1 Candidatus Acidiferrales bacterium | reverse complement strand
ACTTGGCCGAGCGACGCATTCGTGGCTTCCACCGCCACTTCTGTCGCCGAAACTTCTACCGTCGAGTTGACTGACGCTGGCGCCAGCGAGAAATCCAATTCGCGCTGCTCATCCACCTGCAGGCGGGCGTCCTTTTGCGTCGTGATTTTGAAGCCTTTGAACTCGGCCGTTAGCGTGTACTCGCCGATCGGCAATAAGGTGATCAGGTAGTGGCCGGTCTCATCGGTGACGGCCGTTCGCGTCGCCCCAGTATCCTGCGAAGTGGCCGTGACCGACGCCCCTGCAATCACCGATCCCGAATTATCCGTAACCGTCCCTGAGAAACTCGCGTTCGCCTGGCCGTACACTCTCGGTGACATACAAAGCACAGTCACACATGCCATCACCACGTAAAGAATGTTTCTTCTCATCGTTGATACCCCTTTTCGGCACCCTGGAAAATAATCATGAATCAATTGTCGAGCGAAGCCGGCACAGACTCTTTAGCGTTCCATTCGCGCACAACCTCACCCACACCAAGAGACACGCGCGGAACCTCTCACTGGAAACGTTGAACTTCGTGGCCGACGTGCCCCCAACCCCTCACCCCGAACCCGCAAAGAACTCCCAACCGCTACCCTGAACCCACAAAACACAATTGGCCACGTTACGTCTCTATTGCCATTGTGTCAAGCGCAGTTGTGAGGTTCTTTGCCGCGCGTCCGACACAATTACCCGGACGCCGGGCGCCCGAACGCCACCGATCGCACGATGCCCTTGCCTTCTTCGACGAAGATCAGCTGATTGGCCGGCACATCCCGCAGCGAATCCAGAGCGCCGCTCGGCCAGCGAATCTCGAGCAACTCGGCCTGCCGAGCCCGTCCCAGGCCGAAATGCACGCGCAAATCGCTCTGGGAAATGTAGCTTCCGCCGCTGCGCACCTCGTCAATTTGCGAGTGCGCCTCGGATTCGTCCGCGGGCCGCGTGACGCAGCGCAGTCGCGCGCCGATGCCGCTGCGATTGGATTTGGTTCCGATGGTGCGCACCTTGATCCAGTTGTTCTCGAGGCGCGAATCGCAGCGCAGCAGTTGCGGAAAATCGTTGATGCAGTTCACCAGCACGTCCACATCGCCGTCGTTGTCGAAATCGCCGAAGGCGCAGCCCCGGCAGGGCGCTGCAGTGGTGATGCCCGGGCCACCACGCAGCGTGACGTCCTCGAAGCGTCCGTCGCGCAGATTCCGATAGAGCAGCTTGCTCTGCGCGTAACCCTCGCCAGAGGGAAGCCGCGCCACCTGGGGATACACGTGACCATTGCAGATCAGAATGTCGGGCCAGCCGTCGTTATCGAAGTCCAGGAAACCGCAGCCCCAGCCGAGATAGCTGGTGTGGCGGCCCAGTCCGGCCGTGAAGGTGACATCCTCGAAATTTCCGGCCCCAAGATTGTGGTAGAGCGAAGGAGTATCGCCGGCAAAATTGGTCTTGAGAATATCCAACCTGCCGTCGAGATCGTAATCGCCCGCGGATACGCCCATGCCGGCCTGGACACGCCCGTCCGGGCTCAGGGCGCACCCCGCATCCACGGCGATATCCACGAACTTGCCGTTTTTCATGTTCTGGTAAAGGGCGCTGGGGGCGGAATCGTTGGCGACGTAAATATCGGGCCAGCCGTCGTTGTCGAAATCGGCGGTCAAGACGCCTAGGCTGTAGGTTCCGGCGGTATCCAGAATACCAGCGGAGGCGGAGACGTCGGAAAAGGTGCCGTCGCCGTTGTTGTGGTAAAGGATGTTCTTGCCGCCCTGCAGCCCCGGAGGCCCGCAGGCCACCAGTATGCCTTCGTAGAGGCAGGGGCCCGACGATGGCACGGGAGCGGTAGCGAGATCGAGATCAATATAGTTCGCGACGAAGAGATCCAGGTGGCCGTCGCGGTCATAGTCCAGGAAGGCGCAGCCGGTGCCCCAGCGGCGGCCATTGCCCGCCACGCCGGCGCGAGCGCCCACCTCGGTGAAAGTGCCGTCGCCATTATTATGGTAGAGCAGGTTCTTGCCGAAATAGGTGACGAAGAGGTCCTCGTAGCCGTCGTTGTCGTAATCCCCGATGCAGCAGCCCTGTCCCCACCCCGAGTGAACCAGGCCAGCCTGGGCGGTCACGTCGCTGAAGGTGCCGTCGCGATTATTTTTGAAGAGGTGCGAGGTCGGCTGCTGGCCCGCGGGAAAGCCTTCCAGACGAGTGCCGTTGACGAGAAAGATGTCCAGCCAGCCATCGTTGTCGTAGTCGTAGAACGCGGCGCCGCAGCCTGTGGTCTCCAGCAGGTACTTGTCTTCCTTCACGCCGCCGAAAATCGTTTTGGCCGTAAGGCCCGCGGTCGCAGCCACGTTCGCGAAAGTCACGCCCAGATCGCTGCCGGGAACCACCGCAGGAACCTGGCGGCCGGGCGCGGAAGACTGAGAAAAGCTCCGGGCCAGCGCGGGCCGCGAGAGAGCCAGGACATTTTCGAGCGAGAGGACCAGCGCCGATCGGCTAAGCGATTGCAAGAACGCGCGGCGTGAGGAGGACAAAAGGTCGGTACCTTCCCGGATTTGGCCGATGCCAGAAGCGACCGCGCCATTCTACAGTAAAAGCGGCGCCGGCTGGCAACCAGCGGTGGCCGCGCTCCCGTTCGCCGAGATGACTCGAAACCTTTCGCGCCGCTCTTTCTGAAATCTCAAATCTGCAATTTGATATTTCTCGGCCCGCCCACCGGCATCCTTCACTCCGCCCCCGAATTCCCATTTTGGAACTCGCCCGATGCCCTCGCAGTGCGGCTCCCCAGCCACATTTCGTGTCCCAATCGCTGCTCCGCCTGCCCCTGCTCCTAAATTTACAAAATTCTCAGCTTGGCCCCTTCCTTTTTTCCTTGATTTGTGTTTACTCTATGGGTAGCTGTTGATATACAAAACTAGCAGCGCAAAGGAGCAGTAAACATGAAAGCGAAGCGCAATCCCTCAGTCAGCAGCCCCCGTTCTCGATCTCGCAAGCGCCCCTCCCTCAGCCACCACGCCCGCAAATGCCAGGTCTGCCGCCATCCCCAGCGCGAGCGCATCGAGACTTACTACCTCGATTGGTATCCCGCCGTAGGCATGACCAAAGTTTTCGACGTGGACGATGACGCCATCCTCCGCCACGCCGCCGCTACCGGCCTCGAAGAGCTCCGCGCCCGCAACGTCCGCACCGCGCTAGCCCACTTCATCGAGCAAAGCAGCGTCCTCAAAGCCACCCCTCACGCCATCGTCCGCGCCGTCGAAGCCTACACGCACATCGATAGCCGCGGACGCTGGATCGAATCGCCCACTTCGCACCTGGTCCTCATGCCTGGCCAGTCCCGGAAGCCCCAGCAAGTCGAGCCGGCAGAATCACTTTCGCCCCTCGCTCCTGGAAACACCCCGGAAACCATCGAAATTCCACCCCAACTCACCCCCAACACGGGCGAAACCCCCGGCGAAACCCCCAGTTCTAATCGCGGTATGGAAAATTAGAACCATGCTCCAAGCCGTTGAAAACAATCATCGGGGACCTCGTCTAATCGCGGAAACACCACCCCCTCAAACAGCGGCAAAAGACCCCGCCCCCAGGACCCCCACCGGGGGTCCTCGGGGCATATTTTGCCTCTCAGACGCTCCTCCGGACGGTCTTCAACCGCAGGAAGGGGAGCCACCCGTATGGGGAGGGTACCGGCCTGCGTCCAGAAACCGGCACCCGAAAAATCGCCAGACGGGCCGGCTTCATACCCTTCGCTCAAACAGGTTTCCTCGAAAATCGGCACACCCGCTCGTCGGAAATCCGGCACGCTCTCGGGCTCACGCCGCCACCGCGAATCCCGATATTTTGATGGCGAGTCGAAACGATACTTGCTGTTTACGATACCAGGAGGCTAGTTTTGCCAACGCTCCGCTTATCGCAATGCAACAATGCATGCATGGAAGGCCGCCTTACCCCTCTGTGGAAGGGAGCCCTGCTGACGCTCCTGCCGATCGCGCTGATTTTCCCGCTGCGGGCCCTGGCGCACTACGACCCGGCGCAAATGCAGAACTGCTGGGCGATCGCAGCGTACGCCATCGCGGCGATGTGGATGCAGGTCCGCGCCATGCGTTACCTGCTTCGCAGTTTCCGCCCCAACCTCGATCAAGTGACACTGGCCACCGTCCCGCTCGGCGCTCTTTCGCTTTCCAGTTACGCTCTCAGCGCCGTTATGCTGGTCCTCGCGCTGCCGCAAATCTTTCGCCACTTGGTTTAGTTCCGTCTCTCAGTCGGAAATTTGGCGCTCCGAATCGCCACTCGCGAATCGCAAGTTCCCGGCTCGGACCACGAACCGGGATCCCGGCGCGCGGGGTTCGCGCGATGCCGGGACGCGAATCTCCAGTCGCCGCTTACCAATCGCCACTCATGCCTTTGTCTCCCACGCCTTTCGCGCTACCAACCCGTGTGCTAGACTTCGCGCTGCAGTCACGCGGTGAAAAATTTCCGCGATCTCTGCCGATCGGTGGAACTTCGGGCTCTGTGCAACGATTCCCCGTGAACCCCGCCAGGCCCGGAAGGGAGCAACGGTAACGGGTCCGCTTCGTGTGCCGCGGATCACCCGAAGTTCCTCTAATCGCGGCCACACCCAATTGAGAGAATCCTCCCCATGGGCTACAAAGTCATCGCGCGGAAATATCGTCCTTCCACTTTCCGGGAAGTCGTCGGGCAGGAGCACGTCACCCGCACCCTCGCCAACGCGATCGCGTCCAATCGCGTTGCCCACGCTTACATTTTTTCCGGCGTGCGTGGAGTCGGCAAGACCACCACGGCGCGCATCCTCGCCAAAGCTCTCAACTGCGCCATCGGTCCCACCGCCGAGCCTGACAACACCTGCGATTCCTGCCGCGAAATCGCCGCCGGCACTTCGCTCGACGTTCTCGAAATTGACGCCGCCTCCAATCGCGGCATTGACCAGATTCGCGAGCTCCGCGAAATGGTCCGCTATGCCCCCGCCTCTTCGCGCTACAAGGTCGTGATCCTCGACGAAGCGCACCAACTGACCGACGAAGCGTCCAACGCGCTGCTGAAAACGCTCGAAGAGCCGCCCGACCGCGTGGTCTTCATTCTCGCCACCACCCGCGCGGAAGACTTGGTCGAAACTATTAAATCGCGCGCCCAGCTCTTTCAGTTTCGCGCTCTGGCCTTTAAGGAGATCGCGGACGAAATAGAGCGCATCGCTCGCGCTGAAAATTTGAAAATCGAGTCCGGAGCGGTCGCTGTGATCGCTCGCGCCGCCGAGGGCAGCTTGCGCGATGGTCTTTCGCTGCTCGAGCAGGCCATCTCCTATAGCAGCGGCGATACCATCACCGACGCCCAGGTGCGCGAACTGCTTGGCGTGGTCGCCGAAAGCGTGCTCGACGATCTCGTTCAGGCCATCGAGTCGCAATCCGCCGAGCGCGCTCTCTCCTTGGTTCACCGCCTGATTGCCGACGGCCAAAATCTGCAGCATTTCTGCCGCGAGGCCATCCGGCATTTCCGCAATCTGCTGGTCGCTCGCGTTTGCGGCGCGGATTCCGAACTCGTGGCCGCTCCCCAAGACGAGCGCCCGCGCCTCGCGCAGCAAGCTGCGCATTTCGGCGAGGAAGATCTCACGCGTTTCTTCAATATTTTGCTCTCCACCGACGACGACCTGCGCCGCAAGCCCGATCCGCGTCTGCATCTCGAACTCGGATTGTTGAAGCTGGTGAACGCTCAGCGCCTCGTGCCGCTCGAGGAATTGCTCGCCGATCTCGACGGAGGTTCGCGTCCGGCGCGGCCTGCGGCGCATTCCATCGGCGGCAACTTGCCACGCGCGGGTGCAGTGTCAGCGTCGACGCCCCAAGTTGGCGCAAGCGTTAGTTCGATCGGAATTCCCGTCCCGGTTTCCAGACCGGCTGCAAAACCAAGCGCCGGCCAAAGCCCCGGCAGCGGGCCTTTTGCTGCGTCGCCTGTCGCGACATCGACCATCTCGCCCTCAACTTCGTCGGCCGCTGCCGCCGCGCGCATGGCGCCCATCCCGCCTGCGCTTCCCGCGGAAGCCGCCGTGCCGGCGCGCCCTTCTGTTCCGGCTCCCGTTCCCGCTTCGTCCGTGCGGGAGGCAGCTCGCGCTGGGGAAATCGCATCCCACGGTCCTGACGTAGGTCTCGGTGCCGCGCAGGTGGACGCGATCAAGGCGGTCCTGCAGGCGCAGCAGAAGTTTTTGTGGTCCATGCTGCAGCAGGCCACGCGCTGGGAAGTGGAAGGCGACGAACTGCGGATTTTTTTTCCGAGCGAAAATAGCAGCGCGTCGTTTGCCGCCGAAACATTGCAGAGTCGCGAACCAATGGAACGATTGCGCACAGTTCTGAACCAAGTGGTGGGCCAGCCCCTCCGCGTGTGTGTTAAACTGGAGGCCGGGCGGGCTGCGGCGCCGCGAAATTCGGAATTGCAGGCCCGGGTCGAAGAAGACCCCATCGTGCGGACGATGCTCGAGCGTTTCGGGGGCCAGATCTCGAAGGTCAAGCGCCCGGGCGAGGACTAACCCATGGAAGTGAAAGCACTGCAGCAAATGCTGGCGCAGTTCCGGCAGGTGCAGGAAAAACTCGAAAAGCAGATCGGCGAGATCATCGTCGAAGCTTCGGCCGGCGGCGGCATGGTAGCCGTCAAGATGAACGGCCAGAAGCAGCTGACCGAGGTGCGCATCGAGCCGGAAGTGTTC
>JBAVQT010000562.1:0-1624 GCA_049694295.1 Candidatus Acidiferrales bacterium | reverse complement strand
ATGTACGTCGTCCTCTTCCGCTCCTTGAAAGAAGCCATCCAGGGCCGCCCCGTAGGCTGGCGCGGCGTCGAACCTCAACCCCCTCAAGCTCCCATGCCTGTCGTGCAAACCTGAGCGCCCACGCCGGACATGGCTAGACCCCGCTCTCGCTAGCGTCGTTGTCTCGCTTGCGCCGCAGTTCCACCGCTTCGAACCACGGCCCGCTACAGCTTTCGCACATAGAGCGCCGAGAAGCCCAACCCGAGCAGAAGTAAGAGCGCCGTCGAGACCGCCATGAAAAATTGCTGCGTCGTCGAGGCCCAATCGGCATGGTGCCAATGGAAAAAAATGTTGTGGCTGATTGCGGCAATCCCCGCAATTGCCAGCGACCAGCCGGAGACGCGATTTGCCCGGTACCAGATATCCGCCGACGAAAGCGTTTTTCGCGTTCGGTAACCGTAAAACCGATTGGGCGGAATAAGCCCCACTGCCATCGGAATTCCGAACACCACCGCCAAGCCGGGCAGGATATAGCCGACCAAGGCGAGCTTCATATCCACGGATTCCCTCTTTCTAACTTCGAAAACGCCACCATTGCAAGCGTACGTGACCGGCCCTCGGCGCTGTGAAATCGCCTTCGCTCCTGGACCTGAACGGATTGGTCAACCCTTGCGCGTTTCACGGGACTGAACCGCACCTATGCTCACATGGCCGCCTTCTCAATCTGCTTCAGCCTTTCCGTCAGCAATTCCTGCTCCCGCAGGTTTTGAGTCATTGTGATTGCGCGTTGGATTTCCTCACGCGCCTCAGCGAACCTCCCCATTTTCGTGAGGAAATCTCCGCGAACACTGGGAAGCAGATGGTAGCCAGCCAAGCCTGGGTCGGCGGTGAGCCTATCCACGGCATCGAGTCCAGCGGCGGGGCCTCGCGCCATGCCGAGGGCGACCGTCCGATTCAGCGCCACGATGGGCGACGGGCTAATCTGCAGCAGAGCGTCGTAGAGAAGTACGATCCGCTCCCAGTCGGTCTCTTCGGGTGTGCGGGCTCGTGTGTGACAGGCAGCAATCGCTGCCTGTAAGGCATAATTACCTGCGCCTCCGCCCAGCTCTTGCGCGTGTCCGAGAGCGTCCATTCCTCGCTGAATCTGACCGTAGTCCCACAAAGAGCGGTTCTGGTCTAGCAATAAAATTGCCTCACCTTTTCGTCCCCTGCGTGCCGCAGTGCGTGACGTCTGTAGTTCCATCAGTGCCAGCAGACCGTGGACCTCAGACTCGTTGGGAAGTAGCTGCACAAGCATGCGTCCGAGCCGCAGCGCATCCTCGCAGAGTGCAGCTCGCATCCATTCACCTCCCGATGTCGCGGTATATCCCTCATTGAAGATCAGGTAGACCACCGAAAGTACGGACTCCACCCTGCGGCGTAACTCGTCCCCGCGCGGCGTCTCAAAGAGAACATGCGCTTCCGAGAGAGTCTTCTTGGCGCGAAAGATCCGCTGTCCCACGGTCTTTTCCGGCACCAGGAAGGCGCGGGCGATCTCCGCCGTAGTGAGGCCACAGATCAGACGCAACGTAAGCGCGATGCGTCCTTCCACCGCCACGACCGGATGGCACGCGGTAAAGATCAGTCGCAGGACGTCATCGTCGAT
>JBAVQT010000561.1:0-3017 GCA_049694295.1 Candidatus Acidiferrales bacterium | reverse complement strand
TCGATGCCTTGGCCTTTTTCGCGGAAGCTTTCTTTTTCGGCTTGGGCTTAGCCTTGGCTTTGGCCTTCGCCTTTTTCTTCGGCGCAGGCTTGGCGGATTTCTTCGGGGCCGCCTTGGGCGAGGACGGACTCTCGACCGGCTCGTCTTCCTCCTCGGCTTCCTCGGCGACCACGACTTCTTCTACTTCCTCTACCAGATCATCGTGGGGATGCTCGAGTCCCTCTTCTTCCTCTTCGTAGCGCGGCAACTCGTCATCATCCTCGTCATGTATCTTCGCGTAAAACATTCCATCCTCCGTGGGTCGCGGGCTCGCCAGACGCTTCGGCTGCTTGGCCGCATCTAAGCGGAGTCTCGGAAGTTTGTCAAGAAGCAAGGACGGCAAATCGCGCGAAGAGAGAAATATATCGGAGACGGTTACCGCGGACGGGTCCGAAAAGGAAGATGCTTGACTCTCGTAAATAACAGATAGTAAATGGGTTACTAGTTATTTTGGCACGCTCAGCGATCGATCACCAGCAGATCGCCAGCTTCCAGGGGTCGCTCGGAAAGGAATGGGTTGGACTGGCGGATCGCCTCCACCGTGATTTTGTAGGCGTGGGCGATCGAATAGAGGGTCTCCCCGCGCTGCACGCGATGATGCACCGGGTCGGCGCCGGCCAGAGCGACTGGCTTGCTGGTTTCAGACGACGCAGGCGCCACATGGCGCGCCGCTCCCGGTTCGCTGCCGCCCGCATAGATCCGCAGGTGCGAACCGCGCGGCGCCCTGTTTCCGCCCAAGTGATTCCAGCGCCGCAGCTGGGCCACGGTCACGTCGAAGCGGTCTGCGATTCCCTCCAGCGTGTCGCCTCGCTGCACCCGATAGTGCACCAGGCGCACAGCCGGAGGCGCGGTGGGAATATTCAGCAGAAAGCCCGCAGGCACCGCGGCGTGCGCGTCGAGATGATTGGCGGAATCGAGAGCCGCGAGCGAAACGCGATAGTGCCGGGCCACGTCGCCCAGCGACTCGCCGTCTTCCACGGTGTGCAGGCGCCAGCTGGTCCATTTGTCCTCGGGGACCTGCGCGATATTGTCCTTGAATTTTGCGGCCGCTCCCGGCGGAAGCTTCAGCTCGAAGTTCGGATCGTTGGGCGTGGTGCCGCGCAACAGCTCGGGGTTGAGATCGCGCAGATCGTCCAGATCGGCGCCCGAAGCGTCGGCCACTAGGTGCAGATCGATGGAATGGGCCAGCGCGACGGAATCGAAAGGCGCGGGCTTTTCCGGTTGCACCTGCACGCCGTAGAGCGCGGGGTCCTTGCCCACCAGCGCCAGCGCGATGATGATTGGCACGTAGTTCTGAGTTTGTTTGGGCAGCGCATGCAGCCGCTGCAGGTCCCAGAAATCGGCGTAGCCAGTGCGCTCCACGGCGCGAATCACGTTTAGCGGCCCCGAGTTGTAAGCCGCCATCACCAGATACCAGTCGCCGAACATGTCGTAAAGATCGCGCATGTGCCGCGCCGCGGCGCGAGTCGCTTTTTCGGGATCGCTGCGTTCGTCCACCCAATAGTTGCGGTCCAGATCGTACTCTTCGCCGCGAAAGGGCATGAATTGCCACAGGCCGCGCGCGCCGGCCCGCGAAACGGCTGCCGGTTGAAACGCCGATTCCGCCTGCGCGAGATAGATCAGATCTTCGGGAACGCCCTCTTCATGCAGCACGCGACGAATCATCGCATCGTAACGCCCGGCGCGCTCCAGGCCGTGCTCCACGGTCGCGCGGCCGCGCGCGGTCGAGAAATAGCTCAGATATTGCAGGACGGAATCGTTGACCGTGAGGGGCAGATCGTGCGGAATGTGGATCAGTTCGTTTTCCGCCTTGGTCGCCAGGCGGGGATCGCCCGCCGGCAAGGTCAGATTGGCCAGTTCATCAATTGCGGCCGGCTCGTCCGAATTCTCCGGTTCTTCTTCGGCGCCTTTATCGGCATCGCGCTCGTAATTTTCCATCGCGTCGCCGATCTTGTCGAAAAGCTTGGAAAGCCGCGGATCGGAGTCCACCTGAAAGCCGCTGGCCACGATCAAATCCTCGGCGCTATCGAAATAATCGCGCGCCTGCTCCAGATTGCCGGCCAGATATTCTTTCTGTCCGGCGTCAAAAGCGGCCTGAATTTTAACAATTAGAATATCTATCGCGGGGCGCGGCGCAGGGCTCAACGCGGCGTAATCCGCACGGTTTGTCGGGAAGGGCAATGGCTCGTGCCGGAAAGCCGGCGCGGGCGCAGGCGTGGCCGCTGGGATGTGCGCTTTGGCCTGTTTGGACGAGACGGTCTCATCGCATCCCGCGAGGAACACGACGCCCGCCGCCATAAGAATTCCGATTTTCGCCGCTCGTCTCATGCTCTGGCGCTCCCCGAGCCCGCTACGGGCATAGGGTGCAAACAGCAAGTTCAATGCCGGACCCGCCTGGATCGAGGGCCCCGTGCGTGCGCGCTCCCCGGCCAAGCCTAAAGAAAATGATACGAGTTACTTAGGAGAGGGTCAATGGGCTGGCCGTACCGGCTAGTGGCGGATTGAATCCCGCGGAAGCCTCTCAACTTGCGATTTCTCATGTTCGGCAATCACCCAGCGTCTCAATTAGGGACAGATTTATAGCACCTCTGAGACGCAACCCACCACCCGGAAAGCTGCGGAAGCCTGTGGATATTCTTTCGGCAGCCTAGCGGTTTTCGGCTGCAGATGCCGCGAACGATCTCAAGCGCCGGATGCCGCAGCCGCCCTAGGCCAGCGCCCGCCGAAGGTCTTCAATCAGGTCCACGGGGTCTTCGAGACCTACAGAAACTCGCACGGTTCCCGGTTCGACCCCCGCGCCGCGTAGCTCGGCAGCGGACATCCGATAGTGCGAAGAGTAGATGGGCAGCACGACCAGGGATTCCACGCCGCCCAGGCTGGCCGCTAGCAGAAATATTCGCACGCGATCGCAAAATCTGCGCGCCGCCGGCAGCCCGCCCTTCAGGTCGAACGCCAGCATTCCGCCGAAGCCCTTCATC
>JBAVQT010000560.1:0-3041 GCA_049694295.1 Candidatus Acidiferrales bacterium | reverse complement strand
AATGTGCACCGGCATTCGGGCAGCCAAACGGCCACCGTGCGACTTTCGCGCGATGAGGAGGCCGTGGTGCTAGAGGTCGCCGACCAGGGCAAAGGCTCGCAACAAGAAAATTCCCCCGAGGAAGCCGCCCGGGATTGGACCGAATCGTTCGGGGTCGGATTGCGCGGGATGAGCGAGCGGGTAAGGCAAATGGGCGGGAAACTGGAATTGTCTTCCGGTCGAAATGGAACCACGGTGAGGGCGATTGTTCCGATTGAGAAAGCAACAGAGGCTACGGCCGGATAGTAGCGAGATCGGCATAGATGAAACCAAAAATCATGATTGTGGACGACCATGAAATCGTAAGAGAGGGCATTCGCACGCTGCTGGCCAGGTCCAGAGCGAACTGGGAAGTGTGCGGAGAGGCCACCAACGGAATTGACGCCGTGGAAGCGGTGAAGAATTTGAAGCCGGATGTGGTGATTCTGGATATCACCATGCCAGGCATCAGCGGGCTCGAGGCGGTGCGGCGCATGAGCAAACTGGGGGGATCGTCGCGGGTGCTGATGTTTACGATGCACGAAGCGGAGAGCCTGGAGGCCGAAGTTCGCGATGCCGGCGCGCAAGGCTACGTCCTAAAATCGCAAGCCGCGCGGGACCTGGTGCTGGCGATTCAAAGCCTGCTCGATGGCGGGACATTTTTCGGGGCAGCATCGAGTTCCGAGCCGCGAGAAAATGAAACACCACGCGGCGGAACGATGTTTTTTCAAGCTCTGAGCGGGGCAGGCGCGGCGCGCCGCCGGTTCGCTTAGCGACGAGCGCTGACACGCCCTGTGTTAGACTTGCGCGCGTCATGCGCGCGTTTCCAGCAGTTTCCACATCCCAAAGTTACCGAGGAGATCGTTGATGACGCCGCCGCCCGCGACGCCAGCTCCCAAAATTTTGTTTACGCCGGAATTCGTGCAGGACCCTTATCCAACGTATCGGCGGCTGCTGGACGAAGGCCCGCTGCACTACGTGGACGTGAGCGGGGGCACGTGGGCGGTGTGGGGCGTGTTCAGCCACGCGGATTGCCTGGCGGCGACGCGGGATGCGAGGCTATCGGCGAAGCGCATGAGCCGCCTGCTGTTCACGTTGACCGAAGAGGAGCAGGCGGAGTTCAAGGAACTGGGCCGGATGCTGGAGATGTGGATGATTTTCATGGACGCGCCGGAGCACACGCGTCTGCGAAAACTGATGAACAAGGGATTTTCGCCGGCGGCGGTGGAAGGGCTGCGGACGCAGGTGGAGGCGGTGGTGGACAGCATGCTGGAGCCGCTCAAGCCGGGAGGCCAGACGGACCTGATGCGGGCGGTTGCGTATCCGATGCCGGTACGGGTGATCGCGGGAATGCTGGGGGTGGCCGAGGAGCTTCACGCGAACTTTATCGAGTGGTCTGAATCGGTGGCGACATTTATCGGGACTCCGGACCGGACTGCGGCGCATGCGCGCGCGGCGCAGAACGCGATCGTGGCGCTGACGAATTGTTTTCGGCAATCGGTGGCGGAGAGGCGGCGCAACAAAGGCGCGGATCTGATCAGCTTGTTGATCGACATCGAAGCGGACGGCGAAGTGCTCACCGAAGAAGAGCTGTACGCGCAGTGCGTGGGAATGCTTTTTGCGGGACACGAGACTACGCGAAATCTGATTGGCAACGGAATTTACGCGCTGTTGCGACACGCGGACGAAATGCGCGAGTTGCGCGAGAATCCGGAAATGATTCGCACGGCGGTGGAGGAGCTCTTGCGATTCGAGAGTCCGATTCAATACACGGCGCGGACCGTAAAAGAGGAAGCGGAAATCTGCGGCGTGCGGCTGCGGCGCGGGCAAGTGCTGCTTTGCATGCTGGGAGCGGCCAACCGCGACGCGCGGCAATTCAAGGATCCGGACCGCTTGAACTTAAAGCGCGTGAACAACCAGCACGTGGCGTTTGGCGCGGGCGCGCATTTCTGCATCGGCAATCAGTTGGCGCGGCTGGAGGGACAGACAGCGATTTTGCGGATGGTGCAGCGATATCCAAAGATGCGCCTGGCGGCGCAGCCGGAGTGGGCGCCGAATTTCGGCTTCCGGGGATTGAAGTCGCTGCTGGTAGAGCTTTGAGAGGTGTTTCGCGGACCTTGACGTCCTAAGGGGCGAGAGGGCGCTGTCGCCGCGAAAGCAGAAACAGTTCGGTGGACGCCGGCCGCGCGAAATAGCGCGGTTTTTTTTGTTTATTTTGCCGGCGGCGAGGAGATTCGTTTCCGGGCGGCGATCGATGAACTTGTTGCAAGGGGCCGTGCCCACGAAGTGGCCGTTCGTTGGCACTCACTTCGATGTTCGGATTGCGATGCGGTTCGTTGTCGCGGTATTGGCGATGGTGATACTGTGGCGAAGTTGGAGATTCGAATCGCAGTGTGAGTCGCGGTGCGGTCCGCGTGGGGAGGTCAGCCGATGAGACAGAGAAACGCTTTTTGCGCGGCCGCGATGATGGCGGCGATGTCAGTGGCGATGGCAGCGACGGCGGCACAGAGTACGGACGGCGCGCGGCAGGTGATTAAAGCAGGCAGCATCGTTGAATTTCATGCCAGCGCGACATTTACGAAAGTGGTGGGAGTGTTTGAGCGGTGGAAGGCCGAACTGAAAATCCCCGGAAATAATTTCGAGAATGCTTCGCTGCGAATAGAGCTGGAGGCGGCGAGTGTGACGACGGGGAGCGGCTTGAAGGATAAAGAGATAAAAGGTAAGAAGTTTTTCGCGGTGGAGGAGTATCCGACGATTCAGTTTGTGTCCAAAAGCGTGCGCGCCGGCGACGAGCCGGGGAAATTCACGATGGACGGGGAATTGACGATGCGAGGAATCACCAAGCCTGTAACGGTGATGGTGACCGTGCTGGCGGAGGCGGGCGGACGCGAGTGGGTGGATGGCGACATGTCGTTTAACCGGCGGGAGTTTGGAATGACGCACAACGTGCCTTTTAATAAGGTCGCGGACACCGTTAGCGTAATGATGCATTTGGAATTGGCGAGCGGCGACGCAGGAGCCGC
>JBAVQT010000559.1:0-3101 GCA_049694295.1 Candidatus Acidiferrales bacterium | reverse complement strand
TACACTTTTCTCGTCCAGTTAGTGTTTCCGATGATCGCGCTCGGATGGGTGACGAACATTTTTCAGCGAGGCGCCGCCTCCATGGGCCGGCTGAATTTCATCTTGAATACGGAGCCGAAAATTCGCGATACCGACGGGGGGTCCGCTTCCGTCTCGGTGAAGGCGGCCCGCGAATCCTGGCGAGAAAACGGAGACGGCCGCGCGCTTAGCGAACCCTTTACCGAGCCTCTGCCAATCCGCGGGGAAATTGAATTCCGCCATCTCACTTTCAGTTACCCGACCATCGCAACATCCATCGTGGCGCCGAAGCCAAACGCCGCGCTGCAAGAACCTGTCTTGCGCGATATAAGCCTCCACATTCCGGCCGGTTCAACACTGGCCATCGTCGGTCCCACGGGCAGCGGCAAATCCACTCTGGCCGCGCTGGTGGCGCGTCTCTGGGAAGCACCGCCCGGCACGCTCTTTCTCGACGGCAAGCCCATTCGCGAATATCCCGTCGCCGAATTGCGCCGGGCCATTGGGTACGTGATGCAGGACACATTTCTTTTCAGCGAGACATTGCGCGAGAACGTCGCCTTTGGCGTGGATAACGCGCTCGACGCGCAAATTCTGGAAGCTTGCGAGATCGCAAACATTTCCGGCGAAATCGAAAGCTTTCCACAGCGATTTGACACCATGGTGGGCGAGCGCGGTATCACTCTTTCGGGAGGGCAGAAGCAACGCGCCTCGCTGGCGAGGGCCATTTTACGCAAGCCAAAAATTCTTATTCTGGATGACGCGCTCTCCAGCGTGGATACAGACACGGAAGAGCGCATCCTCTCTTCGCTGCGCGGAATCATGCGGCAGCGCACCACGATTCTGGTGGCTCACCGCGTTTCCACCGTAAAGGGCGCGGACCAGATCATCGTGCTGCGCGAAGGGCGCATCACCGAGTGTGGCACGCACGAAGAACTTCTCGCGCTCGGCGGCTACTACGCCGATCTTTACCAAAAGCAGCTACTCGAGGAAGAGCTGGCACGCGAATGAGCGATTTCCGCGAAGAAGAAAAACTCGGCAAGCTCTACGACTCGCAGCTCACCCGGCGCCTGTTGCAGTACATGCGCCCCTATCGCGGCTATGTGATCGCCGCGGTCTTTCTGACCATCGGCGTCACGCTTATGGAAATCGTCGGTCCCTATCTCTTTCACGTGGGAATCGACGATTACATCGTCCCGGGAATGAAAGGGATTCTGCCGAGTCACACGGCCGTCGCGGGCCTGGTGAAAGTTGTCCTGGTGCTGCTGGGCTCATACATCGGCAGCTTTATTCTGCAGTACGCGCAAGTGCGCATCATGCAGTGGGTGGGCCAGGAAACGATGTACGACCTTCGCAAGGAAATTTTTGCGCGGCTGCAGCACCTGCCGATGAGTTTCTACGATCGCAGCCCGGTGGGCCGGCTGGTGACACGCGTGACCACCGACGTGGACGCGCTCAACGATCTTTTCGCGTCGGGCGTGGTGGCCATGCTCAACGATTTCGTGATGCTGGTCGCCATGGCCGCGTTTCTCTTCCGCTGGCATCGCGATCTGGCGCTGGTGACGCTCTCGCCGCTGCCCTTAATGATCCTGCTCACGTATTTTTTTCGCAATCAAGTGCGCAACGCCAACCGGCGTATTCGCACCGCGATCGCACGCATTAACGCGTTTCTCCAGGAACATCTCAGCGGCATGGCGATCGTGCAACTATTCAATCGTGAACGAAAGGCGCGGCGGCAGTTTGCCGATCTGAACCGCGTGCACATGGAAGCCTACAAAGACGCGATCGACGCTTTCTCATTCTTTTATCCGGCCGTGGAATTTTTGAGCTGGGGCGGCATCGCGCTACTCTTTTGGGTGGGCGGAGTGCGCGTGAATGCCGGAACGCTCGAAGTGGGCGTGCTGATTTCATTCATGATGTACGCGCAGCGTTTCTTCCGACCGATTCAGGACCTCAGCGAAAAATTCAACATCCTGCAAACCGCCATGGCGGCGTCCGAGCGTATTTTCAAACTACTCGACGAGCCGATACCGATGGACGCGCCTGCCCGAATCGCCACGCTGGTGACGCCTCGCGGCGAAATCGAATTTAAGAATGTATGGTTTTCGTATACTGGCGGCGCCGAACCCAAAGAACAAGAATGGGTGCTTCGCGATGTTTCATTCCGCGTCGAACCGGGACAGACGCTGGCGATCGTGGGGCACACCGGCGCGGGAAAGACCACAGTCATTCAGCTGTTGCTGCGCTTCTACGATATTCAGCGCGGCGAGATCTTGCTCGACGGCGTGAATATCCGCGAGCTGGCCGTGGAAGAACTGCGCCGGATGTTTGGCATCGTGCTACAAGATCCGTTTCTGTTCACGGGCACGCTAGAATCCAACGTCAAGCTGGGCACCGCGACGATCGATCGCGCCGCCACGGAGCGAGCGCTGCGCGAAGTTGGCCTGGGGCCATTCCTCGACTCGCTGCCATCGGGCGTCGAAACGCAGGTGACCGAACGCGGCTCCACGCTTTCGGTAGGGCAGCGCCAACTGGTCAGCTTCGCGCGTGCACTCGCTCACAATCCGAAGTTCTTGATACTCGATGAAGCCACGTCGAGCGTTGACACCAAGACGGAACTGCTCATTCGTGAAGCTCTGGACCGGCTGCTGGAGGGACGCACTGCCGTAGTGATCGCCCACCGGCTCAGCACCATTCAACACGCGGAACGCATTCTGGTGTTCCACAAAGCGCGTCTCCGCGAGCAGGGCACGCACCAGGAGCTCCTGGCGCTGCGCGGAATTTATTATCGCTTGTACCAGCTGCAGTATAAGGACCAGGAGCTCGATCTTCGTCTCGCAGAACCTCGCGCGCCCGGACTGTCTTCTCCGCTCTCCGCCAATGACTGAGGCGCGAACCGACGACGGCTACGGCCGCGCGGCCAGGCTCCCGATTTTTTCGATTCTCTTCACGGACATGCGCAGGCCTTTGCAATGACGCAGCCGCAAATCCTGATTTCAGCGGGTGAAGCATCGAGCGATATGTACGCCGCGCGCCTGGCGACGACGCTCCACGCGCGGAATGGGGCTCATCTTTTTGGGATGGGC
>JBAVQT010000558.1:0-2512 GCA_049694295.1 Candidatus Acidiferrales bacterium | reverse complement strand
CTCGACGCAGGCTAGCCGCCTCCGCGAATCGCCTGCCGCGCCGATTTTCGAGTTTGCAAAGGAGTTTGCAAAGGAGTTGGCAATGAGGAGCGGACCCATGACACGACCTGCTTTCTTGGCTTTCTGTGGTGCGGTTCTCGTTTTGCTGCTTTCCCCGGCAATTCTTGCTCACGTCGCGCTCTCCGGGCCGACGCAGTATGGCGGCCTGATTCGCAGTGTCGGCTCCGGCAAATGCGTGGATGTGGCAGGCGCCAGCCGTCGTGCCGGAGGCAACGTGCAGCTCTACTCCTGCAACGGCGGAGCCAACCAGAAGTGGGAATTCATCGGTCTCGGCAATGGCCAGTACGCCATCCGCAGCCAAAACAGCGGCATGGTTCTCGACGTGGAAAGCGATAGCCGGCGGGACGGAGCCAACGTCCAGCAGTATCCCTGGAACGGCGGCGCGAATCAGCGCTGGCGCAGCCAGGGACCGAATAATAATTTTCAGCTCGTCAACGTGGGCAGCGGAAAATGCCTCGATGTCGCGAACGGCGGCACGGCCAACAACACGAACATTGTTCAGTGGAGGTGCCGCGGCGCCTCCAATCAGCGTTGGTATGCGGGCTATTCCATGCCCGGCCCTCCCAATCGTCCGATGCCGCCTCCGCGTCCGGTTCCTCCGCCTTACTATCCGCCCAATCCGATGCCACCCGGAGGAGGCTTCACCGGTCCCGGACAATTTTCGGGAATGATCATGAATATCGGGTCAAACAAGTGCGTGGACGTTGCTGGCGACAGCCGTCAAAAGAATGCTAACGTGCAGCTCTATCGCTGCAACGGCGGCGCGAATCAGAAATGGATATTCATGCCGGTCGGTAATGGCCAGTACGCGATTCGCAATGTAAATAGCGGCATGGTTCTCGATGTCGCGGGTGACAGTCGGCGCAACGGCGGGAACGTCCAACAGTTTCCCTGGAATGGCGGCGGCAATCAGCGCTGGCAAACCCAGGGTTCGCGCAACAATTTTCAGTTGATGAACGTGGGCAGCGGAAAATGCCTCGATGTCGCCAACGGCAGCACCGCCAACAACGCCAATATCATCCAGTGGGATTGCCGCGGCGGCCCCAGCCAGCGCTGGTACGTCGGCTACTCGCGCTAAAGTGCGCGTTGCAGTCGTTTCATGGATTCAATAAAGTAAGTAGCGCTGCGCCCGGGTGGCGGAATGGCATACGCGGGGGACTTAAAATCCCCTGATGCGAAAGCATCGTGTGGGTTCGACCCCCACCCCGGGCACCAATTTTATTGAAACAGACGCACTTAGCTTTCGTTCGCCGTACTAATAGGTACTTCCGTACCGATTGAAAGCGAAGCACGCTCCATTGCTGCACGCTGAGACTCACGAATTGCGTGCGCGTATACACGGAGAGTTGTCTTCACATCGGCGTGACGCATTTGTTGTTGGAGAACGGTCAGAGGTAAGCGGCATAGTCACGAATCGCGC
This sequence comes from Candidatus Acidiferrales bacterium, assembly GCA_049694295.1. GTDB lineage: Bacteria > Acidobacteriota > Terriglobia > Acidiferrales > UBA7541 > Palsa-295. Next base: position 1,032 of record JBAVQT010000558.1, on the reverse strand, counting down.
TTAATTTGCGCGCGAATTCCAAGCTAATCGTGCTCGAAGATGCGCCCGCAGAGGGGATTGAGAATTCCCCGGATATAGAAAAGGCTTAGGGCCGGGGAGTCAACGGAAACGCCCACCCTTTACCCAAGACAGTTTTTTCAGATTTGGGTTTCCCCATTTCGCAAATCCCATGCTCGCTCTCCCAATATTGTTTTACACCGTTAAATGGGTCCTTCGTCCTCCTGTGAGCAGCGATTTGAATTTCGTCGCGCTCGTGTGGGACAAGAGCAATGCGGACGCCAAAAAACGATAAGCTATATTTTTCTTCAAGAGTGATCGGGCCGCTGGTATTGCTATTAGGTTATGCAGGGGGAAGAGTAGCCAGAGAGACAAGACTATGTGCCGCACGTCGCTCGACTCAGAAAGTGAACGCGAGTTGAATTAACCGGAAGAAAATTTTCCGAAGGGCCGGGTATGTTTGCGACCCCCATATGAGATTTTTGAGAATCAACGGGACTTGCGAAATGCCAGCCCGCGCCACGCTCCATTTTCTCAGGCCAGGTATCCAACCCCGGTGCCTCACCGCCTCATGCTAGAATTATGTCAGCAACCGAGATTTAGTTTCGCTTCCGAGGTCGAAGTAATCGTGGCAGAACCTAATTCATGGCCCATCATTCTCTTTGCTGATGTGGGCACGCAAGAACCTTTTATGGCCCGAATAACCTCGGGTTTGAGGGATGTCTTGGATGCGACTAGACATCGCAACAAGCCACAGATCGCTGAGGCGATATGCGCTCTTTGCCTCGACTGTTTGATTCCTGCATTTATATCTCTGCGCGAACTCCGCGCAACAGCCGCCGGGAAACGAGTCCCCGAAATAACGAAGATCACTAACTTTGAGGGAATGTACAAAAACCTTTGGACCGCTTACAAGGATAGGATGCAAATTGCGGCTGGACTGATGGGATATGAAATCGGGTTCCTCTTTCAGAAAAACTCAGGTTTCGAGCGGGGCTGTGTGGAGTTTCCTACGGCTAATCCAGAGGTAACCGC
>JBAVQT010000557.1:0-9390 GCA_049694295.1 Candidatus Acidiferrales bacterium | reverse complement strand
CGAGCGGAAGCGGAAAAAGAACTGGGAGCGAAATTCGACATCCGTGCGTTCCACGATGAAGTGGTGGACCAGGGAGCGGTGCCGTTGGCGATTCTGGAATCGCGCGTGCATGCGTGGATCGCCCGGCAGAAATCAGCCGCAGCAAACTGACGAGGCCGAAACCGCAGCCGCCGCCTAAGCCGGGCCGGACATCGAAGCCAGAAATTCCGCGTTGCTCTTGGTCTTCGAAAGGCGCCCGAGCAAAAGTTCCATCGCCTCGACGGTGGAAAGCGGGCTCAACACCTTTCGCAACACCCAAATGCGATTGAGCTCGTCGGGCGGCAGCAAAAGCTCGTCTTTACGCGTGCCGGAGCGGTTGATGTCGATCGTCGGAAACACGCGCTTATCCACCAGGCGGCGATCCAGATTGATTTCCATGTTACCGGTGCCCTTGAACTCTTCGAAAATGACGTCATCCATGCGGCTGCCCGTGTCAATCAGCGCGGTGGCCATGATGGTGAGCGACCCGCCTTCTTCGATATTTCGTGCGGCAGCGAAGAAACGGCGCGGGCGCTGCAAAGCGTTAGCGTCAATACCGCCGGAGAGCACTTTGCCCGATGGCGGCGTGACGGCGTTGTAGGCGCGGCCGAGGCGCGTGAGCGAGTCGAGCAGCACCACCACGTCGCGCTTGTGTTCCACCAGGCGCTTGGCTTTCTCGAGGACCATTTCAGCGACTTGAATGTGGCGTTGCGGCGGCTCGTCGAAGGTCGACGAAATAACTTCGCCTTTGACAGTGCGCTGCATGTCGGTGACTTCCTCAGGGCGCTCGTCGATCAGCAGGACGATGAGCGCGACCTCAGGATGGTTGGTGGTGACGGAATTGGCGATGGATTGCAGCATCATCGTCTTGCCGGTGCGCGGCGGCGCGACGATCAATCCGCGCTGACCCTTGCCGACGGGGCAAAGCATGTCCAGCACGCGCCCGGTGAGATTTTCTTTGGTCGTTTCCAGGCGAATCCGATCCTGCGGATAAAGAGGTGTGAGATTGTCGAAGAATATCTTGTTGCGCGTGACTTCGGGATCTTCGAAGTTGACCGCTTCGACCTTAATCAGGGCGAAGTATCGCTCCCCGTCCTTCGGCGGCCGGACTTGCCCCGAGACCGTATCGCCGGTGCGCAAGTCGAATTTCCGGATCTGCGAGGGTGAAACGTAGATGTCGTCCGGCCCGGGAAGGTAGTTGTATTCCGGGGCGCGGAGAAATCCGAAACCGTCGGGGAGGCATTCTAGGACGCCCTCGGAGAAAATGAGGCCGCTCTTTTCCGTCTGGGCGCGGAGGATCTGAAAGATCAGCTCCTGCTTGCGCATGCCGGAGGAGCCGGGGATGTTGAGCTCCTTGGCGATCTTGGCCAGATCGGTGATGTTCTTGTCTTTCAGTTCTGCGAGGCTAATGCTGCTCATCGAGTTGGTTCCTTCTCAAGCCTGAAATGTCAGGCGATTTGTGAATTTGGCTGGATGGGAGGCGGGCGCAAAATCGAACCAGCCCCTGCATCCAGATTGTGAAATCGGTCAGGGTTCAAAAAAGAATTGGACCATCGGCCGCGGGCTTATTCAGCGGAGCGGATACCGGAGCGCCGAAGAGCATCAATTGGTCAATTCGTCCTGGGCAACATCAGATTCAAACTTGGGTTCAACGCCATCCACGGGCGGAATGGCGAGGGTCGGCAGAGGCTTCTCAAGCGCTATCTGCAGCACATCATCCATGGATTCCACGAAATGGATGGACATCTCGGCTTGAATCTCGACCGGAATGTCCGCGAGATCCTTTTCATTGTCTTTGGGAAGAATGATGGTACGGAATCCAAGCCGGTGCGCGGCCAGCAGCTTTTCCTTGACTCCGCCGATCGGCAGCACCTTGCCGCGCAGAGTGATCTCGCCGGTCATGGCCACGTCGCAGCGCACCGGAATGCGCGTTAGCGCGCTGACGATCGAGGTGCACAGCGTGATTCCAGCGGAAGGGCCGTCCTTGGGGATGGCGCCTTCGGGCACGTGCACGTGAATATCCAGGTGCCGGTAAAAATCCTTGGGCAGGCCGAAGAGGTGCGTCCGCGAGCGGATATAGCTCATGCCCGCCTGCGCCGATTCCTGCATCACGTCACCGAGCTTGCCAGTGAGCGTCAGCCGCCCCTTGCCCTCCATCAGCATCGCTTCGGTCGAGAGCACTTCGCCGCCCACTTCCGTCCAGGCCAGTCCGGTGGTGAGGCCGATCTCGTTTTTCTTTTCGGCGAGGAAGTCGCGGTATTTCAGGATGCCCAGATAATCGTTGATATTTTCCGGCGTGAGGGCGGCCGCAAAATTCTTTCCGGTCTCGACCACCTTGCGAGCCACTTTGCGGCAGATATTAGCAAGCTCGCGATTCAAATTGCGGACTCCGGCTTCGCGAGTGTAGTGCCGGATGATGGAGCGAACCGCATCGTCGGAAAATTTGACGTTGTCGCCGGTCAAACCAGTAGCTTCGAGTTGCTTGGGCACCAGGAATCGCTGGGCGATCTGGTGCTTTTCGAATTCGGTATAGCCCGGAATGCGCAGCACTTCCATGCGATCTTGCAACGGCTGCGGGATGGTGTGCAGCACGTTCGCGGTGCAGATGAACATCACCTTCGAGAGATCGTATTCCACGTCCAGATAGTGATCGGTGAAGGCGTGGTTCAGCTCCGGATCGAGCACTTCCATCAGCGCGGCCGAAGGATCGCCGCGAAAATCCATGGACATCTTGTCCACTTCGTCGAGAACGAACACGGGATTCGTGGTGCCGGCCTTGCGCATCATCTGGATGATCTGGCCAGGCAGAGCCCCAATGTAGGTGCGGCGATGCCCGCGAATTTCGGCCTCATCACGCACGCCACCGAGCGAGACGCGCACGAATTTGCGTCCCGTGGCGCGGCCGATGGACATGGCCAGCGAGGTCTTGCCGACGCCCGGAGGCCCCAGGAAGCACAGGATCGAACCCTTGGGATTCTTCACCAACTGGCGAACCGCCAGGTATTCCAGGATGCGATCTTTGATTTTTTCCAGGCCGTAGTGGTCTTCCGAGAGAATCTGCTCCGCGCGCTTGATGTCGCGCAATTCCTTGGAGCGCTTTTTCCAGGGCACCGCCAGCAGCCAATCGAGATAGTTGCGCGAGACGGTTGATTCGGCCGACATCGGCGGCATCATCTCCAGCCGCTTGAGCTCCTGCAGGGCCTTTTCCTGAGGACCTTCGGGCATGCCGCAGGTTTCGATCTTCTTCTTGAGCTGCTCGATTTCGTTGGCTTCGCTGCGGCCCAGTTCTTTCTGGATGGCCTTGAGTTTTTCGTTGAGGTAATACTCTTTTTGGGCTCGTTCCATCTGGCGCTTGACGCGCGAATTGATGGAGCGGTCCACGTTGAGCTTTTCGATTTCCACTTCCAGGATATCGGAAATGCGATTGAGGCGCTCGAGCGGTTCGAAGATCTCCAGCAGTTCCTGCTTTTCCTCGACGGTGATCTGCAGGTTGGCGGCGATGGCGTCGGAAAGTTTCCCGGCATCCTCCACCCGGACCGCCGCGATCATCGTGTCGTAATTCAGGCTCTGCGAAAGCTTCACGTACTGCTCAAACAAATTCGTGACGCGGCTGGACGCCTGCTCGATCTGCGGAGAAGGCTCGGCCTTCACGGGGACCAGGCGAACCGTGGCGCGAAAGAAGCCTTCGTCCGATGCCACGGAAACGATCTTGGCGCGCTCGGTGCCTTCCACCAGCACCTTGATATTGCCGTCGGGCAGTTTCACGCTCTGCACGATATTTGCGAGCGTGCCGACTTGGAAAATCTCCTCGGGCTTGGGGTCGTCCACCGAAGCGTCGTGCTGCGTGACCAGAAATATTTTCTTGTCGCCCGCCAGCGCCTCTTCCAGAGCGCGGACTGAGGCTTCCCGCCCGACGATGAAGGGATGCATCATTTCCGGGAAGATGACCATCTCCCGCACCGGCATCATCGGCACGCGCTTGATATCGAGTTTTTCCTTGTTGAACATCGAGTCCTTTGTTTGACGCCCGTTATAGCGCCTGAACCGCGGCGCCTGCGCTCGCCAGAGCGCGGGGCAATCAACCTGCTTTTTCCAGCAGGCTCCAGTTAATTTCGCGGCCCTTGACCATGTCCGCCGTCACCACGAAATCGCGCAGCTTCCGCTGGGCCGGAAGGTGATACATCATTTCAAGCATCAGATCTTCGAGGATCATGCGCAGGCCGCGCGCGCCCACTTTGCGCTGCAGCGCCAGATCGGCGACGGTTTCCAGCGCATCGTCGGTGAAGCGCAGCCGGACGTTCTCAAATTCAAAGAGCCGCTGATATTGCCGCACCAGCGCGTTCTTGGGTTCGGTGAGGATGCGCACTAGCGCCGGCTTGTCCAGATCGCTCAGCACGCCGACCACCGGCAAGCGTCCCACGAATTCGGGAATCAGGCCGTAGCGAATCAGGTCGGTGGGCTGCGCCTGCTCCAGCATTTCGATGTTGCGGCGGGTGGTCGTGGTTGGCTGGGCGTCGGCATTGAATCCCAGCGATTTCTGGCCCACCCGGCGCTCGATGATTTTTTCGAGGCCCACGAAAGCGCCGCCGCAGATGAACAAAATGTTGGTGGTGTCCACCGGCGTAAATTCCTGGTGCGGATGCTTGCGGCCGCCCTGCGGTGGCACATTCGCGACGGTGCCTTCCAGAATCTTCAGCAGAGCCTGCTGCACGCCCTCGCCAGAAACATCGCGGGTGATCGAAGGATTTTCGTCCTTCTTGGAAATCTTGTCGATTTCGTCGATGTAGATGATGCCCTGCTGTGCGCGCTGCACATCGCCGTCGGCCGCCTGCAACAGCTTGAGGATAATGTTTTCGACGTCTTCGCCCACGTAGCCCGCTTCGGTGAGCGTGGTAGCGTCCACAATTGCGAAGGGAACCTCCAGCATGCGCGAGAGCGTCTGCGCCAGCAGCGTCTTGCCGGTACCTGTAGGTCCGATCAGCATGATGTTGGACTTGGTGAGTTCAACGTCGCCCGGCTGCCGGTTCAGAAAGATGCGCTTGTAATGATTGTAGACCGCCACCGCCAGTTTCTTCTTGGTCTTGTCCTGGCCGATCACGTAGCCATCGAGAAAAGCTTTGATCTCAGGCGGACGCGGCAAGCGGCGATTGACCGGGCTGGACTGCTCGCGCTTTTCGTCTTCCAGAATCTGCTCGCATACGCCCACGCACTCGTTGCAGATGTACGAGCGCGGATATTCGGAAGGAGAGCTGATGAGCTTCTCCACCTGCTCCTGCGTTTTGTGGCAGAAGGAACAGCGCAACGGCTCTTCAGGTGTGAACCGCTTCACAGTCTATGACCCTCCCGAGGGAAAAACCCACCCGCGACGAAACTAACTCCGATTGTAGGACGGAAGCGCCGCGCGCGGCAGTAATTCATCGCTTTGGATACTAACTTTTTGGAACCCCTTTAGCGGTGCTTGCTGATGATTTCATCCACGATGCCGTAGACCTTGGCCTGTTCGGCGGTCATGATGAAATCGCGCTCGACGTCGCGTTCGATCTTTTCGAGCGCCTGGCCCGAATGATGCGCCAGCAGCTTATTCAGAGACTCGCGCGTGCGAATGATTTCCTTGGCGTGAATATCAATGTCCGTGGCCTGGCCGGAAAGCCCGGACATCCACGGCTGGTGGATCAGCACGCGCGAATTCGGAAGCGCGTAGCGCTTCTTGGGGGTGCCCGAAGCCAGCAGCACCGCGGCAATGGACGCCGATTGCCCGATGCAATAGGTCACCACGTCGGGCTTCACGAACTGCATGGTGTCGTAGATGGCCATGCCCGCCGAAATCGAACCGCCCGGCGAGTTGATGTACACCGAAATATCTTTTTCCGGATCTTCCGACGCCAGGAAAAGAAGCTGCGCGGTCACCAGGTTGGCGACATGGTCGTCAATCGGTGTGCCGATGAAGATGATGTGGTCTTTCAGCAGGCGCGAATAGATGTCGTAGGCGCGCTCGCCGCGGTTCGTCTGTTCGACGACCATGGGGACTAAGGTTGTTGCACGGGGAGTTGGGTCGTCTATTTGTCTCATTGGAAAATTTTCAGCGCGCTGAGGAACCCGAATCTGAAATCCATATCAAGGCTTGGCTGTCGTCTCGATTCGGGCCGAACGGTAGAGCCACTCGATTGCTTTGTCGCTTCGCAGCTTCGATTTCATCCTATCGAGGGCTCCTTGCTTTGTCAAGCGAGCGCGAACTGCCGTGGCGGATTCGCCACTGCGTTCCGCTAGCACGGTGATCTCCTTTTCGACGTCTTCGTCCGTGGCGTCAATGTTTTCGGCGGTGGCGATGCGGTCCAGCAGCAACTCGGCCTTTACGTCGTTCACCGCGGACTCCTGCTGGCGCTTCCGCAGCGACACCCAGTCCACGTTCACCGCGCGTGGATCCACGCCCTGCATGGCCAGTGAGCGAACCACGCGCTCCAGGCGCACATCCATCTGGTTTTCCACCAACGCTTCTGGCACCGGGAAGTCGTGCCGCTTGACGATGGTCTCCAGAATCTTCTCGCGGGCCTGCGATTCCTGCTGGTGCTCCTTCGACGCTTCCAGATTTTCCTGAATCTTCGCGCGCATCTCCGCCAGCGTCGTCACCCCGCCCGCTTCGCCCGCCGCGTCCTTCGCGAATTCGTCATTCAGCTCGGGAAGCTTTTTTTCCTTGATGCCCTGCACTTCCACCACATAGTCGTAGGTCTTGCCCGCGAGTTTCTGGTCGGGATAATCCTCCGGGTAGACCGATCGGAATTTCTTGGTCTCTCCGATCGACGCGCCGCGGAGATTTTCCGTAAAGCTTTCCAGCGTTTCTTCCGCGCCGATGTGGCACAGAATATTGTCCGCCTGCACCGGATCGCCATCACCTACCGCTACTCCGGTCAGCTTGATGAGAACGTAGTCGCCGTCTTTCGCGGCGCGGCCTTCCACGGGAACGAAAGCGGCGGCGCGCTCACGAATCTCTTCGATCGCTTTGTCCACCTGGGCGTCGCCGGTTTCGACCGCGTCCACCTGCACTTCGAGATTTTTGTAGTCGCCCAGCTCGAATTCCGGCAGCACTTCAAAGACCGCGCGGAATTTTAGCGGCTCGCCCGCCTGAAAATGGACGTTGTCCACTTCCGGCCGCGTGACCGGAGTCAGCTTCTTTTCGTCCAGCGCCTTGCCCAGATATTCCGGCACCAGCGCCTGCAGCACTTCGCCCTGAATATCGTCGGCGAAGCGGCGGCGGATCAGCGTGATCGGGGCCTTGCCGGGGCGGAATCCGGGAATGCGGGCGACGCGGGCCAGATCGCGCGCTACTTTTTCGGTGGCCTTTTCGACGTTTTCAGCCGGAATTTCCAGCTCGATCTCGCGTTTGCAGGTCGCAGCGGCTTCAGTCATGGGATTTCTTCCTGGAAGATAATGCGGTCGCAGCGCGATTCCCGTCTGCCATTCGCCTGTTCGAAATCCGAGAAGGAGGAGGTCAGAGAAGAGCGGCGCGCCAGCACCGCAGGTGAAAGGTCAGTATAGGGAAACTCCGCCAACGCGTCAACCGCGCCGCAGCCGTTGCCCCGCCGAAGAAATGGTGCGGAAGAAGGGACTCGAACCCCTACGGCCTTTCAGCCACCAGCTCCTAAGGCTGGCGCGTCTGCCAATTCCGCCACTTCCGCGTGGACAAATGCGACAGTAGCACGCAGCGGGCCGCTCTTTCAAACCAGGATTGCAACTCGGAATGCCGCGCCGCCTGCGTTAGGGAACGAGTTGGCGCAGCGAAGATTTCGGCGTGGCGAGCGCCTTTCAGAGGTAGGCGTTTGCCAGTGGAACGATGAACTGAATGCCGGGAACCAATTTGCCGGCAAGCCGGGCATCGTTGGTAATGAACATATCCACGGCGGCGTGCGAAGCGCAAGCCAGTTGTATGGCATCGGGCGCCTTGATGGTTTTATCGCCACGGATGAGGGCGTAGGACCTTGCGGCGCCGGCGTCAAATGAAATCAAAGTCGCGTGGTTCGACAGGATCGATTCGTAAGAATCGCACAGCCCGCGATTGCCCAAAGTCGTGGGACGGACCAGCAATTCCCCGAGCGTGAATGTTGACGTAAACAGTGTGTCGCCGCGCTGCCTCATTTTCTCGGCCATCCGGGCGGTCTGCGTGGCCTGCTCGCCGCGGTTTTCGATCAGGTAGATGAAGAGATTGGTGTCCCAAAAAATACGGCTCATTCCCAGCCTTTGCGCAACTGCCGGACGTAAGAGTCTGCGTCGACGCCGTTCCAGATTTCCGACCCCAATCCCCGTAATCGAAGAATCGAATCTTCCGGCTGGTGCGTCACACCGGAGCGTGCATATTCAGATTCATACCACGCCAAAAGCGGCTGATAAGCCGGCGGAATTTCACTCTTGTCAGGCACAGTTTTCGAGCCATATCGGTTTGGATCGGAAGGGTCCGATGGACGAAATAGCCGGCGCGTGGACTTCCCTGTGGCGAAGAGCATGCGATACCTGCCCGGAGAGGGTGGTCGATTGCCGACGCAATGCTGCAGAGCATGCACGCGAATGCCAGGGCGCAACTCAGGCGCGATAGCCTCGGCCCGGGCGCGAGAAACAATTTCATTAATCGTGAAATCCGTGCGAGATGGATTTTCTCTGTGGAGCAGGGCAGTAGCGACCCAAACTTCGTCGGCAACCTTAATTGTCACGCCCACGAGCGTTGTCACTGGACTCTCCTACTAAGTGCACTAAGTATACTTTGTAGCAGCCACGCGGTCAATAGCGAGCCGTTCTGGCCCGCGTTTCTGCCCTTGCATCCAGCCTAAATGCGCTCACCTCATCTGTTTTGCGGGTTAACCGAATAGGCTTGCCGCTCAGGTTGGGTTTTGTTAGTGTTCGCGGCCAACGGGGAATTTCCCACCCACTCAGGAGGCCAGAAATGCCACATTGCACAAAGTGCGGAACCGCCGTCGCGGATAACGCAGGGTTCTGCCCCAGCTGCGGTGCGCCGCAGCAAGCAGCGCCGGTCGGAGCAGTTCCGGCAGCAGCGCCGCTGGTGCCCGCGGGAGAAGGTTTGTCGCAGAACGCTGCCGGAGCGTTGTCCTACGTCCTCGGCTGGGTGACCGGGCTGATATTTTATCTGGTGGACAAGCGGCCCTACGTGCGGTTTCACGCCCGCCAATCGATCGTATTATTCGGATGCCTGCACCTGATATTGATTGTAGGCGGAATGCTGTTCATTTCCAGCGCTGTGGTGGGAGGCTTGCACTTCTTCTCCCCGGCATTTTTGATTCTACGCATCGTGGACCTTCTGGCGTTCATTCTGTGGATTCTGTGCATGGTTAAGGCATATCAGGGCCAACTATTCCGCGTGCCGGTGGC